>JAKSCJ010000379.1 GCA_022360675.1 Lysobacterales bacterium | reverse complement strand
GGTAATACCCAGCACATAATCGATATCGCGCGGTGCGATGCCACTGCCAGTACAAACGCCACCTACAGTGGTATTCGAAGAGGTCACATAGGGGTAAGTGCCTTGATCGATATCGAGCAGGCTACCTTGAGCGCCTTCGAAAACAATTTTCTTACCGTCGCGTCGAGCTTGGTGTAACTCTTCGGTTACATCCGCGACTAAGGGTGCCATCCATTCAGACAACGCATTGGCCTGGTCTAACACTTGGGATAGATCGACCGCGTCGGCTTTATAGTAGTTCTTTAAAACAAAGTTGTAGTAATCCACCACCCCTTCAAGTTTATCTTGCAGGCGTGCACTATCGAGCACATCGGCCACGCGTACACCACGACGCGCCGCTTTATCCTCGTAAGCCGGGCCAATTCCACGGCCCGTGGTGCCGATGGCCTTTTTACCGCGCGCTGACTCACGCGCTTGGTCCATCGCAATGTGGTACGGCATGATCAATGGGCAAGCCGCCGATAACGCCAGTCGTTCCCTAACTGGAATCCCCTGAGCTTCCAGGTGCTCAACTTCTTTTAATAAAGCATCGGGCGCAATGACGACTCCGTTACCGATCAGGCAACGGGCGTTGTCGTGCAAAATGCCCGAAGGGATTAAGTGTAAAACCAGTTTTCGATCACCAATGATGAGTGTATGACCGGCATTGTGTCCGCCTTGAAAGCGCACTACATAGTCGGCTTTGGAACTCAAAACATCGACGATCTTACCCTTACCCTCGTCCCCCCACTGGGTTCCGAGAATGACAATGGAACGACTCATTGATTACCCCAACAGGTGTAACAAAACTGCCCCAGCCACCATGGTTGCAATACCCGCCACACGAATGGCACGCGGATCTTGCTGGCTAGCAGCACGCATGGCCTCCCGCCAGCGCTCGGGAACGAGTGCTGGCAGCAAGCCTTCTAGAATGAGATACAGCGCAAAGGCTGCCCAAAGATCATCAAGCATGATGTTTAACTAATGGGCAATTGCCGGATGCTGGCGCGAATTAGCGCGCAGCACCTTTTTTCAGATATTCGAAGAATGGGGCGTCAGGGTCTAACACCAGCGTATCGCGCTGACCGTTAAACGAAGTGCGGTAGGCTTCAAGGCTACGCAAGAAGGAATAAAACTCCGCATCACGCTCATAAGCACCGGCATAAATTTCTGCCGCCCGCGCATCGCCTTCACCGCGTAAAGTATCGGCATCACGTTGGGCTTCGGCCAGTAAAACGCTCACTTGGCGATCGGCGTCCGATTGAATTCGCTCGGCTTCTTCTCGGCCTAAAGAGCGCAGCTCATTGGCAAACTCGGTACGTTGAGTTTCCATACGAGCGAAGACGGAATCGGTAACGCGATCAGTCAGTTCGATTCGTTTGATACGTACGTCGACAATGCGAATACCCAAATCTTGCACGCGAGTATCGGCGGCCGTGGTGAGATTCTCCATCAGATCAGCGCGCTTCTCGGCCACCACCTCTTGCAAGGTTAAGCGAGCAAACTGCTCACGCAGACCATCACGAATAATTTGTGCCAAGCGACGACGTGCAATACCTTCGTTACCTTGGGTTGAGGTGTAGAAGGCGGTGACATCGGTGATTTGCCAGTTCACGAAGTAGTCAACATCGACATATTTTTGCTCTTTGGTGTTCATCTGCTCAACAGGCATATCCAAGAACAAAATTCGACGATCAAACTTACGTACGTTATTGACGAAAGGCAGTTTAAAGTGCAGGCCGGGTTCGTAGTCGGTGGCGACAATTTCACCTAAGCGAAACTTCACGGCATATTCGGTTTCTTGCACCACAAAGATGGAAAAGGCACCGATAAAAAGAACGATACCGCCTAAAATTCCTAAAAGTGCACGGCTCATTTATCGGCCCTCCCGTCCGCGACCACGGCTATCGTTGCTAGATCGCGAAACATCTCGTGATGGTGGTTCACGTAAAACGGCATCGGCCGGCGGCACCATTCGAACCTGCTGATTGCCACCGCTCTCACCAACCGGTAAATACAGCAGCGGCTGCGCGTTATCGGCGCCAATCATCACTTTCGGAGTGCGCGCTAAGACCTGTTCCATGGTTTCCAAATACAGACGTTCGCGCGTTACTTCAGGCGCACGTTGGTATTCGGTTAACAGCAATTCAAAGCGGGTGGATTCACCGGTGGCCACGGCGATTTTGGAATCGCGATACGCCTCGGCTTCTTGCAACATACGTGCTGCACGACCACGATTTTCGGGAATCACTTTATTTGCGTAGGCTTCAGCCTGATTCACATAGCGCGCTTTATCTTCTCGCGCTTTCACCACGTCATCGAAGGCACCCTGTACCTGCGGCGGCGGCTTCACATCTTGTAAGTTAAAGGAGGTCAGCTCAATGCCGGCTTGGTAACGATCCAAAATCACCTGCAGCAGGTTGCGCGCATCGGCAGCGACTTGTGCTCGGCCATCTTCCAAGATGAAGTCCATATCGTTGGCACCGACCACTTCACGCATGGCACTTTCAGAGGCCTGGGCGAGAAGATCAGCAGGGTCGCGCACTTTAAACAGGAACTGCTCGGCGTTATCGATACGATATTGAATGGCGAAATTGATATCGATAAGGTTTTCGTTACCGGTTAGCATACGGCCTTTGTCTTCAAAAGAACGCAGCTGGCTAACGTTAACCTTGATGAGATTCTCGATGGGCGACGGGAAGGTAAACCGCAAGCCCGGATCCAGTGTGCGGGTATATTTACCGAAGCGTAAAACCACCCCCCGTTCGGCCGCATCGATCACATGAAATGAGTTGAAAACAGCCCACAGAATCACGGCTAACAGAATGATGATGCCGATACCGGAGCCTGAACCTGAGGAACGATCGCGATCGTTATTGCCGCCACCGCCGCCGCCAAAAATACGGCGTAGTTGACGCTGCAGGTTTGCAAAGACTTCGTCCAAGTCGGGTGGTCTTTGATCACCACCACCTTTCCAGGGATCTTTTTGCCGTCCCGGTTCATTCCAGGGCATGTAGCTCTCCAATCATTCCTGTTTGGGGCATGTCGATTGCCTGGCCAAGCCTAAAGGCTAGATCGACTCAAACCGACAGTGCCCGTGTTTTATACACCCAGCCGACCATAATACCGTGACCAGTGCTAATTTCCCAACAACTGTGGTCCTAATATATTCATGATCCTAATCACAAGGTTTGGACCAACGAATCACAGCTCGTTTAGCAGCGCTATGCGCGCATTCATTTAAAGACTGTTATGGCGGTCTCAAACTGGATTGTCAATGGCTGAAAGGTCATGGTAGTGCCCGCAAAGCGGGCACTAGACTGTGTTTAGCTTAGCAATTCGCGCATGGCGGTTTCGCCATCAATGCCGGGCATTCGCGTTAACTCACGGGCTTGCACCGACGACAAATCCACATCCATAGTCATGCAACCGTCTTCAGCACGCTCATCGCTGACAGCACCGAGTGCGAATAAGCGGGCACGCAAGGCAGCTGCCGCATAGGGCACATGAATGCTGCGTTGAATACGCCGCCGTCCTAATCGCTCGCCGATGGCCTGCCATAAGTCTTCAAAGCCGGCTGCGGTAACCGCCGAAACCCTAACGGCTTTAACTTTGCCGCTGCCATCGCGCTCGATTCCTGCATCCTGGCCGCTGGCATCAATTTTATTAAACACCATCAGCGTGGGGATTTCGTTAGCGCCCACCTCGTGCAGCACATCTTCCACATCGTAAATGCGCTCACTGTGTGCGGGGTCCGAGCTGTCGACCACATGTAATAGCAGATCGGCTTCCAGGGTTTCTTGCAATGTTGCACGAAAAGCCGCCACTAGCTCGTGGGGCAAATCGCGCACAAAACCCACCGTATCACTTAATAAGACCCGTCCACACTCGGGGTGTTCCATACGTCTTAGCGTGGTATCCAGAGTGGCGAAGAGTTGATCGGCCGCATACACTCCGGCACCGGTAATGTGATTGAACAAAGTGGACTTGCCAGCATTGGTATAACCCACAATAGAAACCACCGGCAATTCGGCCCGCTGACGCGAACGACGACCTTGTTGGCGTACCCGGTCGACCTTGGCCAGCTTTTGCTGCAACATGCGGATGCGGCCAGCTACTAAGCGGCGATCGGTTTCGAGCTGGGTTTCACCCGGGCCGCGCATACCAATACCGCCACGTTGGCGCTCCAAATGCTGCCAGCCACCCACCAAACGAGTGGATAAATGCTTCAGCTGGGCAAGCTCTACCTGCAGCTTACCCTCGTGGCTGCGTGCACGTTGGGCGAAAATATCCAGGATCAAAGTGGTGCGATCGAGCACACGGCATTTGAGCGTAGCCTCTAAGTTGCGCTCTTGCACCGGAGTTAATGGACTGCTAACGAGGACCAGATCGGCCTCTTCGTTAAGAATAGCGGCGGCCACTTCTTCCACCTTCCCTGAGCCCACGTAAGTGGCGGGGTGCGGTCGTTTGATGGCGGCGTCCACCTCGGCCACCACCTCAGCACCGGCAGCGGTGGCCAGTGAGTGGAATTCGATGCGGCTGTCGGTGTCGTTGGTTTGACTCTCGCGAACATGCAAGAGCAAGGCACGCTGGCCTTGCTCTTGGCGTTCAAAAAATAAATTGTTACTCAATCTGACTCTTGTGTGTTAATCCGCACGTCGCGCGCTGGCACAACGGTGGAAATCGCATGTTTGTAAATCATTTGGCTGACGGAGTTTTTCAACAGCACGACAAACTGATCGAAGGATTCAATTTGACCCTGAAGCTTTATTCCGTTGACCAAGTAAATGGATACCGGTACGCGCTCGCGGCGCAAGGCATTCAGAAACGGTTCCTGCAGAGACTGCCCTTTAGACATTGTTATCGCTCCATTTAAGTCTTTCTTGGGTTCTAATGCGGTTATAACAGCTGATGCTGTTTGGCAAATCCACGCACCGCAATCATTATATTTTGGGTCATTTCCCTATAGCTCAAATCATACCACAGCGCACCCCGCTCACGGCGTAACCAGGTGTACTGTCGTTTGGCTAATTGACGGGTGGCAGCTACGGCTCTTTCGCGCATTTCAGCCTGGTCATATTCACCTTCAAGATGACACCAAGCTTGACGATAACCGACCGCTCTCATGGAGGGCATTTGCGGATCAAGCCGATAGTCTTCGCGCAGCTTTTTCACCTCCTCGATAAAGCCTTGTTCCAGCATTTGATCAAAGCGCATTTCAATACGTTCGTGTAGCACACTGCGTTGCTGCGGCGCTACCACTAATTTGAGTACAGGAACAGATACCGGTTCCATTGGCTGCTCACGGTGCCAGGCCGTTAAACTGCGCCCACTCACTTCATAGACTTCCAATGCCCGCGAAATTCGCTGGGGGTCATTGGGATGAATGCGGGCAGCTGACTCAGGATCAACCTGCGCTAGGCGCTCATGCATATGGGACCAGCCCAATTGTGCCGCTTCTGCTTCCAAACGTTGTCGCGTTGTTGCATCGGCCGCTGGCAGCGGCGACAAACCATTAAAACAAGCACGGTAATACAGCATAGTGCCGCCAGCCAGTACCGGAACACGGCCGCGCGCATGAATTTCATCCACTAAGCGCAGGGCATCGTCACGAAACTCTGCTGCTGAATAGGTTTGGTCGGGATTGCGAATATCAATCAAGTGATGCGGAATTTGCGCTAATAATTCAGCATCGGGCTTAGCCGTGCCGATATCCATTCCCCGATACACCAGCGCCGAATCCACGCTAATAATCTCCACTGGCATGGATTTGGCCAACATGATGCTGGCTGCCGTTTTTCCGGCCGCAGTCGGACCCATTAAAGCAATACAAGGTTTAATTTGCGATGACGACTGTGGTGATAGTGTTGATTCTGTCGACATACGGTTACTGCCCACGCAAAAACAGGCGATCGAGCGCCATCATATCGAGCTGAACCCAAGTGGGGCGTCCGTGATTACATTGATTGCTGCGCTCGGTGTGTTCCATTTGCCGTAACAAACCGTTCATTTCTTCCAGGGTTAATTGACGATGAGCGCGTACCGAGCCATGGCAAGCGGCGGTGGCCAATTTCTCGTGAATACGATCTTGAATCACCGCGCTGCCCCCCCCTTGGCGCAGTTCTCCCAGAATATCGCGCACCATTCCTGCGACATCGGCATTCATTAACAGACTCGGCACACTGCGTACACGTAAGGCATCGGGTGCGGTACGTTCAATTTCAAAGCCAAAATTCTGCAATTCATGTTGCTCAAGTAAATCGGCTTCGGCTTCGCTCACCGCTAAATGAACCGGAACTAATAGGCTTTGTGCCGCCACATCGGAGCGCGCATAAGCTGTTTTTAGCTGCTCGTAAATGACACGCTCATGGGCGGCGTGCATATCCACCACAATCAAACCTTCAGCATTTTGCGCCAAAATATAAATCCCGTGCAGCTGTGCCAACGCAAAGCCCATGGGTGGAATGGATGCTTGCTCCGTATCGGTTCCGTCAGCCATAGCTTCATGCTGGGCCCAACGCTGATACACCGCTTGGGTTTCTGCTACTTGCTGAGCAAAGTCGGTCGGCGCTTGGCGCGATGGCTGAGTATATGGCGCTCCCGCGCCTGCAGATTCAGGCCGAATCGGCTGAGTTTTACTAGACCCACGATCTCCTGCCGTATGATCAGGTGGTGCTGTGGGGTAAACACGATGGGCAGTCGATAACGGCAAACTTTGTGAGCGGCCCATGGCGGGCATTGGTGTCGATAGCGTGTCTGCAGATGTGGGCGCACTGCGGTCGGGCACCGGTGCAGGTGCCGAACCTGGTTTGGTTTGGGCTAGGAGATCTTGCAGGCAACCTTTAATGAAACCGAACACGGCGCGACTATCGCGCAAGCGAACTTCATATTTTTGCGGATGGACATTTACATCCACCAGCGCCGGATCCATTTGCAGAAACAAGACATAGGCCGGGTGGCGACCATGAAACAAGACATCTTGGTAGGCCTGGCGCACGGCCTGCCCCAGCAAGCGGTCGCGCACCAAACGACCATTGACGAAAAAATACTGTTGATCGGCTTGCCCGCGGGCGTAGGTGGGCGCCGCGATCCAACCGTTTAATTGCAAATGGCGATTATCTTCCCGCACCGGAATCATCGCGCTCACAAACTCTTTACCACACAAAAGCGCAATGCGCTTTGCCATGGATTCGTCGGTTTTGGCGGCGGGTAAATCGCGAATCGTGCGGCCGTCGTGCACTAATTGAAAGGCTATATTTGGTCGTGCCAATGCCAAACGCTTCAGCATTTCATCAATATGGCCAAACTCAGTACGCGGTTTACGCATGAATTTGCGCCGGGCTGGGGTGTTGTAAAACAAATCGCACACCTCGATCGTGGTTCCTACCCCGCCACTGGCAGGCCGAGGTTTAGGCACGCCTTCCGCGATATCGCTCAACCCCAAACTCCAAGCGTGATCATCCTGGGCCGTACGTGAGGTGATGTTTAAGCGCGAAACCGAGGCAATACTGGCTAGAGCCTCGCCACGAAAACCCAGACTAGCCACACACTCCAGCTCATCTAAGCTGCTGATCTTGCTAGTGGCATGGGGCGTTAACGCCAGGTGCAGCTCGTCTTTTGGAATACCCAGGCCATCGTCACGAATACGAATTAAACGGCTGCCGCCCTCTTCTACATGAATTTCGACACATTGGGCGGCGGCATCGAGGCTGTTTTCCAATAGCTCTTTCACCACCGAGGCCGGGCGTTCGATCACCTCGCCGGCAGCAATTTGGTTAACCAGTGCTGTGGGTAAAACACGAATGGGCATAAAAAGCGCTTCTAGAATCTAATGAATAAATGGCAATAAAAAAGAAAAAGGCCGAAAGAAAACATCCGGCCTTGCGCAAAAAAACCATCAATACTGACGGGGGGCTTGTTGTGACCCGTTGGCTTATCCTGTGGGAATAACGAGAACGGCACCTATGCGGATCACATCATTATTCAGTCGGTTTACTTCTTTAATGCGCGCTACCGGCACGCTGTAGCGGCTGGCGATACCCGACAGCGTATCACCACGGGCCACAATATGCTGCCCTTGTTTTCGGTTCGCCGCCAGCCAGGTTCCCGGCGGTGGTCGCTGATGAAAGTGCGACCGTATCCCGCTGGTAATAGCAGCCGCCAGTTTGCGCTGGTATTTAGGGTCGTTCAAACGTTTTTCTTCTTCAGGGTTACTGATGAAGGCTGTTTCCACCAACAAACTGGGCACGTCGGGCGACTTCAACATGGCAAAGTTGGCACTTTCCACGTAGTTTTTATGGGTTTTCCCAACTTTCTGCAATGCGCTCAGCACTTCTTCGGCCACGTGGTGACTTTCTTGTAACGTTGCACTTTGTGACAAATTGAGCAACACGGAAGCCAGAACCACATCTTTGTCATCTAAAGAAACGCCGCCGATGAGGTCGGAACGGTTACCATTTTCAGCCAATCGTTTGGCAGCTTCACTGGAGGCACCGCGCCGCGACAGGATATACACCGAGCTGCCCCGCACACTACGCTTGGTGAAGGCATCGGCGTGTACGGTAACGAATAAATCGGCGCGCGCCTTACGCGCTTTTTCAAAACGCTGGCGGTTGGGTACGTAGTAATCGCCATCACGGATTAACACCGCACGCATTCCAGGCTCTTTGTCGATCGCGGCTTTCACCTTTTTAGCGATCGCCAAGGTCACTTTTTTCTCTTTGGTGCCATTCGCACCCAGCGCGCCCGGATCTTCGCCACCATGACCGGCATCCACCGCGATGACGACTTCACGCTCGGGCTCGGGCTGTACGTCTTTAACCGTGCGTACGGTAGGTTTAGTGCTGTTGGCGGGGAATAGATCCACCACGAGGCGGTGGCCATAGTCGCCAGCAGGCGTCAGCAGGAAGCTTTGTGGACGGGTGTTTTCAGCAAGATCGAAAACCACACGCAGATCTTGATTACTACGTTTGGCATGGCGCACATTACTGACTAGGCCTTGATATTTTTCTTGGCCTGCCAGATCCAGCTCGCCCACCACATCGGAGGCTTCGATATCCACCACCAGGCGTTCGGGGTTGCTAAGGGTGAAAAGCTTGTATTCCACCGAGGCGGATAAATCGAGTACGGCGCGGGTTTTATCGGGACTGGCCCAAACACGCAGGTTTTTCACATCGGCTGCTTGAGCCGCTGTGAATAATACGCCCGTAAAAAGTGTAACTATTGTGATTAAGAATCGCAGCATCGTTTTTCTGGATCAGGGATTCCCGTAATAGATAGTGCCTCAATCTGCAAGCGCTTACAACACTTTCTCTTTACAAATCCATCAGATAGAAAAACTTTTTCACAAAAAATTGAGAGCAGAGCAAAAAAACACACGCCAGTTCTGAGACTTAACAGTCATTTATTCGGTATCGAATAAGCCCGCAAGAACCCTTGGCTCATGCCAAATCGCTTGGCCAGGCGGCCATAATTGCCGCTCCTTTGGTGCTCAGCGCTCGAATTTCCAAGGCACGCTGTTCGCCGTTGACCGTTAATTGCCAGCATAAATCGGGCTTGGCCAAGTAATCGCCGCCCTTCTCCGACCATTCCACCAACAATAAGCAAGCTTGATCGCTACCCAGCTCTTCCAAACCTAAATCTAAAACTTCGGCCGCATCGGCCAGGCGATAAAGATCCAAATGCGCCACGGTAAGGCCGGGCAATTCATACAATTCGAATAAAGAATACGTAGGGCTTTTTACTCGACCGCGATGACCTAAACTCTGGATCAACGCCCGCGCGGTGGTGGTTTTACCCGCCCCCAGATCACCGGCCAAATAAACCACCGCGCCATCGCTGAAGCTGTTGGCAATTTGCTGAATCCAAGCCACCAATTGTGTTTCATCCAAAGCAGGAAACTGGCGTGTGGCTAATACTTGAGGGTTCGAGGCTGACATCGGATTTCGCTTCTGTACGTTTTTTTAAGGGAACAAATCGGGTAAATGCTCGAGTAAATCGGTAGCTAAGACGCCACGGCTACGGTTTTGCGCGGCCTGCTCGCCCGCCAATAAGTGCAACCAAACAGCCGCACAGCTGGTGTGCCAGTCTGTGGTTTTGACGCTGGAACCAGCATCTCCTTTAAGTTGTTGGCCCACAATGGCACCCAACAAACCAGACAGCACATCACCCATGCCCGCTGTGGCCATGGCGGCCAGTGCTTTTGGCGCAATCGCAAAGGGCCCGTTAGGTTGCGCAATGATGGTTCCCGCCCCTTTTAGGATAACCACTGCGTGATAACGCTGGGCTAATTCCTGCGCAGCGCGAATACGATCGGCCTGAATTTCGGCGGTGGAAACACCTAATAAACGAGCGGCTTCACCTGGGTGCGGCGTCAGTATCCAGCGGCGGTCTCGCACTGCTGGCCAAGCAGCCACATTGCAAGCGTCGGCCAATAAATTCAGGGCGTCGGCGTCTAACACCAAGGGTTGGGTGCTGCAAATAAAGTGTTCAAATAAAGCCCGCGACCAAGAATCCTGACCCAAGCCAGGCCCCATCACCACCACATCGCAACGCGCTTGCAGAGCAGCAGGTATGGCCTGCTCTTGATGCCAACCGTGGATCATCAGTTCAGGGCGATACACACTCACCACTGCTGCATGATCGGCAGCGGTAAGCACACTCACCAAACCGGCACCACTGCGCAAAGCGGCATGGCCCGCCATCAACACTGAGCCTGGCATGCCTTGTGCACCACCCACGACCAACACATGCCCCGCTTGACCTTTATGACAAGTGGGCAAACGACGAGGCAGATGTTCGTTGACACTTTCGGTATCCAACAATAACCCAGTCATGTTTTGACCATGACCGGTGGGCAGTTTTTCTACCAAACGGGCGAGCTCGATACTACCCGCTACGGCGGCCGCATCACCAGTGTATAAACCTTGCTTTTGAACGATGAAACTCACCGTATGGCTCGCCTGAACCGTGGGTGAGTAGGCAAAACCCGTTTCACCGTTCAAACCCGAGGGGATATCCAAAGCCAGCACCGGTTTTTGGCTGCCATTGATCCATTCAATGGCGTGGGCGAATAACTCACGCGGTGGCCCCGCTAAGCCCGTTCCCAGCAAAGCATCCACCAAGACTTGCGCCTGGGGCAGATCGTCGTCTTCAAGATCGATCTCGTAACGGCACCAAGCGCCATCCATCGCCAAGTAATCTTGAGCCGCTTGGGCGGCATCGCCAGTGAGCTGTTCTGGGTCGCACAGGCTGTACACCTTTACTTGATAGTCGTCGGCCCACGCCAGCCGCGCCAATACCCAGCCATCACCACCATTATTGCCAGCCCCGCAAAACACCGCCACATGACGTTGGCGTGGCCACAAACGTTGCAAGCTGGCATAGGCGGCTTCGGCCGCTTGCTCCATCAGGCGATAACCCGACAGCTGATGGTGCTCAATTAAATAACGATCGATCGCTTGGCTTTGGGCCGGACGATATAATTGCTGGTGATGCACAGTGGACATAAATGAAGTGGCTTCCAACGATACGCCCCCGTCGCTTACTCCCGATGAGCTGGCCGCATTGGCGCAGCAGATCAAAATTTGGGGAGAGGCGCTGGGGTTCCAACAAGTGGGTATTAGTGATATCCAGCTAGAGCAGGCCGAGCAGTATTTTCTGGATTGGCTCGCCCAGGGATTTCACGGTGATATGCATTATATGGAACGCCATGGTACACGACGCAGCCGCCCGCAAGAATTAATTCCCGGCACCATTAGCGTGATCTCCGCCCGTATGGATTACCTGCCCAGCAACGCCCGCGCGATGGAAGAAGTGCTAGACGATCCGGTGAGTGCTTATATTTCGCGCTATGCCTTAGGACGGGATTACCACAAAGTGATTCGGGCACGGTTGGCCAAACTCGCACAACAGATCGAGCAAACCATTGGTGCATTAGGTTATCGAGTATTCACCGACAGCGCACCGGTCTTAGAAAAACCCCTGGCCGAAAAAGCGGGTTTAGGCTGGCAAGGCAAACACACCAACATTTTGAATCGCCATGCGGGCAGCTGGTTTTTCCTGGGCGAAATCTTTGTCGATATTGCCCTGCCCAGCGACACACCAACCCGCGCCCACTGTGGCAGTTGTCAGCGCTGTATCGATATTTGCCCAACCCAGGCCATTGTGGCGCCATATCAGCTCGATGGGCGGCGTTGTATCTCGTATCTCACGATCGAAATGGATGGCCCCATTCCCGAGCCTTTCCGCCGCGCCATGGGTAATCGCATTTACGGCTGCGACGATTGCCAAATCGTGTGTCCCTGGAATCGCTACGCGCAAGCCTCGAAAGAATTAGATTTCGCCGCACGCCATAACTTGGATAATCGCAGCCTGTGCGAGTTGTTCAGCTGGGACGAGGCCACGTTTCTAGAACGCATGCAAGGCAGCGCGATTCGACGAATTGGTCATTGGCGCTGGCTACGTAATATTGCGGTGGCCTTAGGCAATATTGCCCATGCTGAAGCCAGCTCCGAGGCCGATAAAACCGCCGCTGTCCAAGCCTTACAACAGCAGGCAAGCCATCCAGACGCGGTTATTCGTGAGCACGTACGCTGGGCATTACAACAGTTTGAACAAGTACAACCGAGCCCAAGCTTTAGCCAGCTTGTACAAGCTTTGGGCCAAAAACGCCGCGCGCGACGCCACGGGCAATAATTAGTCCATTCAAGCCAGCACTAAACGAAGCTTGGATTTGTAGAACTTTGTAGGCTCATATGGGGTTTTCATGGTGCACCCACGGCGAAAACACTACACTTAAAAGCACGGAATATTTAATGGCTGGTTCGCACCATACGCTGCAGTTTTGCTGGGGCCACCGGGCCCGTGATATTCTAGATAGCTTATTCCCGGCCTACGAAACCATCGGCAGTTTCGTCCTGAGTCTTCATCAGGTCATAACAAATACCAGACTGATCGCACCGATCAGCGCGGCCGCGGCAAATCAATAACGTTCACAAATCAAAATCAGGCCCGCCAATCAACCTTACTTCAGCCCGTTTGGGCCTGTGGCGGCTTGATGATTTAGCATTGGTAAGATGAGGTGAGTCATGGACTTTAAGGCGCAGTTGCAAGAAATGCGGAATTACGGTGGAAAACCTTTAACCGTAGGTTTAGCGGAAGAGGTGGTTCATCAGCTCGCCGAACAATTCCCCGATTTGACACAAGCAGTGGCCGACGCTTACGCCCAGCATCAACAGCTGCGCAGCAGCCACGATGAGCTGCTACGTCAAGACGAAACCGACATCATTAACCAGCTGCAAGCCGGTTACGTGAACTTTTACGCCGACGACGCCGTTAACCCTTATGTGACGCTGGCCGCTCGTGGCCCTTGGATTGTGACCATCAAAGGTGCCATCCTGCACGATTCCGGCGGTTACGGCATGCTGGGCTTAGGCCACGCACCTGAAGTGGTGTTAAACGCCATGAACCAGCCCCACGTAATGGCCAATGTAATGAGCCCCAGCTTCAGCCAGCTGCGTTTAGTTGAGCTGCTGCGTCAAGAAATTGGCCAAACCCGCGGTGGTTGCCCGTTCGAGAAATTCCTGTGCATCAACTCTGGTTCTGAGTCTGTGACCGTTGCGGCCCGCATTGCCGATATCAACGCACGCACCCTCACCGACGAAGGCGCACGCCATGCTGGTAAAACCATTCGTAAATTATCCTTACGCGGTGGCTTCCACGGTCGTACCGATCGTCCGGCGCAATTTTCCGACTCTACCCGCAGCACCTACGGCAAATACCTGGCCAGTTTCCGCGACAGCGACACTCTGCTGACCGTAGAACCTAATAATGTTGAAGAACTGCAACAAATCTTCGACGACGCCAATGCCAATAACGTCTTCATCGAAGCCTTCTTCATGGAGCCGGTGATGGGCGAAGGTAATCCTGGCGAAGCCATCACGCCTGAGTTCTACGCTTTAGCGCGTAAACTCACCGCCGAGCATGGCAGCTTGTTCCTGGTCGATAGCATCCAAGCCGGTCTGCGCACCCAAGGTGTGTTGTCCATTTGTGATTATCCCGGTTTCAGCGATTTACCCGCGCCCGATATGGAAACCTATTCCAAAGCATTAAACGCGGGTCAGTATCCTTTGTCGGTTCTGGCCATGAGTGCTGAAGCAGCGGCGTTATATCGCAAAGGCGTTTATGGCAACACCATGACCACCAATCCGCGTGCCTTG
Organism: Lysobacterales bacterium; assembly: GCA_022360675.1. GTDB lineage: Bacteria > Pseudomonadota > Gammaproteobacteria > Xanthomonadales > Wenzhouxiangellaceae > JAKSCJ01. Next base: position 11,361 of record JAKSCJ010000379.1, on the reverse strand, counting down.
GATGTAGCTTGCTCTGTGTTGGAAAACATGAGCGATGAATTGCGCCAAAACATTCGTGATCGTGGCCAGGAATTTGTCGACAAACTCAATCAGCTGAAAGAAGAGCTGGGCGGTCGCATCACTAAAGTTCAAGGCACAGGTTTGCTGTTCAGTGCTGAACTAGATAGCGAGCGTTACAAAGGCTACGGCGAAAACAGCATCGAAGAATACCTGCGCAAACACGGCATTAATGTGATCCACGGTGGTGAAAACTCACTGCGTTACACCCCGTACTTCGGTATCACTAGTGCTGAGGTGGATCTGATCGTGGCGGCAACCCGTGATGCACTGCTGAACGGCCCCATGAAAGCCACTGCCGATAAGGCCGCGTAAGCCAATTATTCTTAAGCATCAGAACACTGGTCTGCGACCAGTGCCCTCTGAAATACGCTAAAAAGATGTATGAGACCGCCCACTGTGGCGGTCTTATGCGGCTTACTAGTCTGTTCTTAAGCGGTGGAGAATTCTTCGCACCGTACCCCCGACCCTAATTTATTGGAACGCTGATCATGGCCTGGATTAAACCGCTTCCCAAGGAAACCACCCCCGAACTTGCCGAAGATTTCGCCATCTTCGAGAAAATTCTGGGCTTTGTCCCCAACAGCTTGCTGACCATGCAGCGTCGTCCTGCCATTGTGCAGGGCTTTGGCGTGCTAACGAAAGCCGTGATGGACCCCAATGGTGCCGTTGAACCCGGCTTTAAACGCCTGTTAGCCCACTTTGCCAGCACCGCATCGGGCTGCCGTTATTGCCAAGCCCACTCTTTAGTGGCTGCGGAATTAAGCGGTATTGACGATGCCAAACTGAATGACGTGTGGTCATATAAAACCAGCGAGTTATACACCGAAGGTGAACGTGCTGCCCTAGACTACGCACTGGCCGCAGGCAGCGTGCCTAACACTGTCGACGACGAGCTGATGGAACGTATGCAAAAGCATTGGAGTGACGAGCAAATTGTAGAAATTTGCGCAGCCATTTGCTTGTACGGTTTCTTGAACCGCTGGAACGACTCCATGGCCACCGAGCTGGAAGGCGGTCCGCTGGATAAAGCACGAACCGTTCTCGACAAAGAATGGGATGCGGGTAAGCACAGCTAAAGCTGAATCGTAACGATCTGCACTAAAGAACAATATTAATACGTGCCGTTACTAACGCGTGATTGATACCGTTTGATCTGCTCACTTTGCTGAGCAGATCAAATTCTTTCATTCATCCGCTTTTCTCGTTCGACTTCTCATTCGACAATCTGGCGCTGGCCTTCTGCCCGTTGCTTCACCCGCTGAATTTGTTCAAACCATTGGGTCGACTGCCGCTTCAGGCGTTGCAGCATTTCTGGCACATCTTCACGTAGTGCGCGCCGTTCAATACCTCCCGGCACCAACCAAGCCGAGGCCACGGTAAAGTCGTAAGAAATCTGGGTGCAAACCTCGCCACAACTGGCAAACTGCCACTGCCCATTAAGGGTTTCTAAGTCGCCTTCCAATAGCTGCACCGAGATCGACTCGTGGGGGCGGTAGTCGGATCGAAAAATGTAATCTAAGGTGGGCAATAGTCGATATTTACGAACGCTATGCCTGGCGACATCGTAATTTTCACCAGCCTCCAGCACCTCACACGCCAACATGCCAGGAATATAACGTAGCGCTTGGCCGCAGTCGGTAAGTACATCCCACACAATCATCAAGGGTGCTGAAATTTCAATGCCGGCCTGTAGGCGGTACGCCCCAGCTTCAGTGCGCTCCAGCTGCACCGCTGGCGTTTCAAGAGGCATGGCTTCAGCGGATGAAACCCCGGCTGTGACGCCATTTTCAGTTTCCGTTGCCTGTGCCACAACCAACGCTGGCCACAGTAAAACACCGAAGCAGACGAATAAAAGACGAAAAAGCCGTATTCCAGACCAAGAGAAAAGAACAATGAGGCAGGAGTAGCGACAAATGTGCTCACCACTGGCGGCATGTCTACCAGCAACACGAGACACGCTGTGGCGGGAATTCATTGGCGTCCTTGCCCTTTTGAGAATGACCAAAATAAGCGATTGAACGTACTTGACCATCATGCCCATGCCCAAGTGTGATCAATCATGTGGCGGTCTCTACACGATATCGTGCAGACCACATTCGCGAAACAAACCCTTAAATCGGGTTTCCTCTTCTAGCATACCCACTTCGAGTGGACGAGTGGTATGCACATCACCAATGGATACATACCCTTGGTGCCACAGGGGGTGATAAGGCAAACTATGGGATTCCAAGTAGCGATGCACATCGCGATTACTCCAATCCACAATCGGATGCACTTTCCAGCGCCCGTCTTGGCGCGTTAGCACTTGCAACTCTTGGCGGCTACTCGACTGGCTTCGCCTCAAACCCGCAAACCAAGTTTGTGCCTGCAAGTCGTTTAAGGCTTGCTGCATGGGTGCCACTTTCACCAGCTGATTGTATTGCTTGATCCCTTGGGCGCCCTGCTCCCACAACTTACCGTGGCGAGCTTCTAGCCAATTGGGCGAAATTTCCGCACGATAAACCTGTAAATTCAGTTGTAAACGACGACCCATTTCGTCGATAAACTGGTAGGTTTCGGGGAATAAATAGCCGGTATCGATCAGCACCACGGGAATATTTGCTTGCTGCTGGGTCAGCAAATGCAAGCTGACTGCCGCCTGAGCGCCAAAGCTGGAGCTCATCACGTGCTGCCCTGGAAGGTGCTCCAGTGCCCAGCGCACCCGATCGGGCGCGCTCATTTGTAAGAGTTGATGGTTCAACAAAGCCAAGCCGGCTTGGTCTTCCGGGTCGGGGAGTGAAATCTGTCTTGAGGCTGGCACCGGCTCGACGGCCTGCCCTAGGCTGTGCTCAGCAACATGGTCTTGTGCTTTAGTCATGGAATAACCTGCCTTCCGTCACCGCTTTAATGAGCTGTGAACGAATCAGAAAATCACCAAACGCTTCTTCTTCTAACCCTTCTTGGGCATATCGCTGTAACAAAGGTTCCAATTCGGCGATAACCGCATCTTCGCTAATGTTTTCGCGATACAACTTATTCAAGCGACTGCCGTCGGCGGCAGCGCCCAAGTACAGGTTGTAGTGTCCGGGACCTTTACCCACCAAGCCGATTTCAGCCAAGTAAGGCCGAGCACAACCGTTGGGGCAACCGGTGATACGCATGGTGATTGCACGTTGTTCCAAGCCGCATTGCTGCATAACGCTTTCAATACGCTGTACAAAATCGGGCAATGCACGCTCGCTTTCAGCCATGGCCAAGGCGCAGGTGGGTAAACCCACACAAGCCATGGCTTGACGTCGAAACGGCGTCCAGTTGGCATCGGCGGCCATGCCATATTCTGCCGCTAAGGCTTCAAGCCGAGCTTTATCTTCATCACGAATACCGCTTAACACCAAGTTTTGGTTAGCAGTCATGATGAAACCACAACCCAGCGCTTTGGCGATGGCGCGAAATCCCGAGAGGTAACGCTGCTCACCCGTATCACTAATTCGCCCAGACATGATGTGGACGCACCAGTGCCAAAGCCCTGAGCTATCTTGACGCCAACCGGGTTGGTCGGCGGTGGTGTTGAAATGGAATGGGCGCGCCTGCTGTAGTTCAAAGCCTAAGCGCCGTTCCACTTCTTCCCGAAACCAAGCTAAACCGTGGCGATCAATGGTGTATTTAAGGCGTGCATTCTTGCGCTCTTGGCGATTGCCGTAGTCGCGCTGCACGGTTACCACTTGCTCGGCCACCGCCACCACTTGTTCGGGGGTACACATGCCAATCACTCGAGCCGCGTTGGGATACGTTTTGGTGTCGCCGTGGCTCATACCCATGCCGCCACCCACTAACACGTTGTAACCCAGCAGTTTGCCCTGCTCGACGATGGCCACATAGCCCAGATCATTGGCGTAAACGTCCACATCGTTATCAGGAGGGACCGCCAAAGCAATCTTGAACTTACGTGGTAAATAGGTTTTTCCGTAAATTGGCTCCGATTCTGGACTGCCGCTATTCGCTTTTTGTTTGCCGTAAAGCGGCTTGCCATCGAGCCAGATATCGCTGTAAGACCCGGTTTCTGGGATCAAATGATCGCTAATGGCTCCGGCTAAGCGATAAGTTTCGGCGTGCGCTTCCGATAAGGTCGGATTCGTGGCCGAAAGCACGTTACGATTCACATCACCACAGGCGGCAATCGTGGTGAGTTGGATCTCGTTGATGGCTTGAATGGCCGCCTTCAAATCTTTTTTCTCGACCCGGTGGTACTGCACCGTTTGCCGTGTGGTTAAGCGGATCGAATCTTTGGCGTAGCGTGTGGCGATATCGTCCAGCGCCAACCATTGTTCGGCGGCGATGACACCGCCGGTGATCCGTGCACGAATCATGAAGCCGTAATCGGGCTCCAACTTCTGCTTTTGACGTTCCAGGCGTACATCGCGGTCGTCTTGCTGGTAGGTGCCATGGAACTTCAGCAAGATTTGATCGGCATCGGCCACCGCGCCGGTAACGGCGTCGGCCAATGACTCTTTAATGGTGCCGCGTAAGAAATTACTTTCAGATTTGATCACTTCCGCAGCCGAAACTGCCGAAGTGGTCTTGGTGGTGTCGTTCATTAGTAAACATCCCGTTGGTATCGCTGTTGCTGTTGCAGAGACTGCAAATATTCACGTGCGATATCGGGCGTACATCGTTGCTCTAGCTGAATGACTTGCAAGAGCGCAGATTCCACGTCTTTCGCCATGTGGTTGGCATCACCACACACGTAAACATGGGCACCCGCTTCTAACCAACGGAAAAGTTCTTTAGAACGTTGAAGAATTCGGTGTTGAACGTAGACTTTCTCGGCTTGATCGCGCGAGAACGCCACATCGATATGACTCAAAAGGCCTTCTTTACGCCATCTCAGCCAATCGGTTTGATAGAGGAAATCGGTCCGGAAGTGACGGTCGCCAAAGAATAGCCAGTTGTTTCCACTGTGGCCCAGTTGTTGGCGTTCTTCCACAAAGGCGCGGAATGGCGCAACACCGGTGCCAGGACCGATCATGATAACCGGTGCCGAGCCATCTTGCGGCAGGCGGAATTGATCATTGCGGTGTAGATACACCGGTAATGAATCCGCTTCGGCCAGGCGATCGGCAATTTGAGTCGAGACCACACCGCCACGGGCACGCTCGGCAAATTGCCAACGGGCCGCCGCCACAGTGAGATGAACCTCGTCAGGATAAGCGCTGGGGCTGGATGCAATGGAGTACAGACGCGGCGCTAAGGGGCGCATCATGGCCAGCAGCTCAGGAGCCGCCACATTGCGTGGTTCGAATTCGCGCAGTAAATCCAACCAGTCACGGCCGTCGATAAATTGTTCCAAAGCCGTATCATCGGCACCATCGAACAACTGAATCAAACCATCGTGACCGGTAGCTTCTGCGTATTGCTTCAGCACGGGGCGGGTGATGCGGGTGACTTCCAGCTGCGCGCTCAGTGCTTGCTCAGCACTCAGTGCTTGTTGCTGTACTTCAACCTTAGTATCGCTCGCCAAACTGAGCGTTTCGAGAATCTGCGCCACTAACTGCGGATTATTTTGAGCCACAATGCCCAAAGCATCGCCCGCCTCATAGGCAATACCGGAGTCTTCCAGCGATAACTCCAGATGCCAGACCTCTTTGTTAGAGTCACGACCATTCAATAACACCCGCTCCAGCACCGCAGCTTGGAACGGACGTGTGGGTGAATCGTGGTAAATCTCAGCGGTGGTTTGTGGCAATGCCATCGCCGTTGCAGCAGTTGGGGTTTGCTTTAAGGCATCGGCAACAATACCCAAAGCTTCTTCCACCCAACGCTCGGCGGGCACCTCGAAGGCCAAGTCGCACTCGACTCTTGCCAGAAGCGGCTGTGCGCCTAATTCCAGCAAGCGTGATTCGATATCACGACCGGTTTTACAGAATTCTTTGTACGAGCTATCGCCCAGCGCCAACACCGAGAAATTTAAACTGCTGAGCTGGCTTAAACGCTTGCTATGCAGTTCTTCATAAAAACCCAGTGCTGAATCGGGCGGATCACCCTCACCATGGGTGCTGATCACCAGCAAGACCCAGGTTTCTTTCTTGAGCTTGGCGGCGCGGAAATCCGCCATGCTGTGGAGTTGCACATTCAGACCTGAAGCTTGGGCGGCTTGCGCTGCGCGCTCGGCCACTTTTTTGCTATTGCCTGTTTGTGAACCATACAAAATCGTTAGGTGCTCCGTCGCCTGCGGCGCACTGACTGGGGCAGCGACGGTAGTCGCCGCTGCTCCAGCAAAGTATCCACTTAACCATTGCAACTGTTCGGGGCGCAGGTCGGCCTGTAAGGCTTGAATTGTGCTCCATTGTTGGTGGTTCAGCGGAAATACGGCATTCGTAGCGAGTGCCGTTTGCGTCATTGTCTGCCCTCCTCGGCCCAGGCAGGAACGCTCTTCGATACAGATTTGTCGGCAGCCAGAGGACGCTGTGTCTGCTCGATCACCGCAGTGGCCAAATGAGGTGCCAATAAGGTGAGGAAGTCTCGCAAGTGAGACAACAAAGCCAAGTCTCGTCGCATCAACACCCAGGTGGTTGCCTGAGGGAAGAACGAGGTTTGCGCTTCGCCCACACCATGGCCATCATCAGCGGTTTGTACCATTTCGGGCACAATGCCAATGCCTCGACCCATACGCACCTGAGCCAGCACCACATCGGGATCATCGCTGGTGCAGGTGATATTGGGTTTCAATCCGCGTTCCTGGAAGGCCCGGCGCACGGCAATTAATGCTTCCTCGTCGGCCGCGCAAACGATCAACGGGTAGCGAGCTAATGCTTCGGGGTCTTTCAGGTCGGCGCGATTGACGCCATTTTCGGGAAGTAACAAACGATAGCGCCAGCGATACCAAGGTAGGCATAGCAAGCCATCGGTGAGCTGGGGTTTGCCTTCTGCGATGGCAAACTGAGCTTCACCACTGGTAACTCGCGAGATTGCCTCGGCACCACTGCTTTGACGAATCTCCAAAGAGATTCCTGGTTGTCGACGTGAGAAGTCCTCGATAACCCATGGCAATGCATGGCGTGCTTGCAACGGTGTTGCCACCACGGCCAATTTGCTGGGGTTTTTGCGAGGATCTTTTGCCAGGCCTTTGATTTCCTGGACCTCACGCATGATAGAAACCGCATGGTCTAAGACCTTACGGCCGTCGGGTGTTAACCGGACCAGACTGCGACCGCGTCGCTCGAAGAGCGCAAAGCCCAATTCGTCTTCGAGCAGGCGCAGCTGCTTGCTGACACCGGGTTGAGAAGTGTAAAGCTGCCGTGCGGCGACTGAAATATTCAGGCCGGCATCGGCAACGGCGACTAAGAAGCGTAATTGCTGAAGTTTCATTTGGCATGACCTCCCTGTAGTGGCCGTATGCCCTGTTGAAAATTGAAGCCCTATCATCAATACACCTCTGAGAACACCGTAAAAAAAAACGCCACCCCTGGTATGTATGCCTGACGGGTGGCGTTTTTCTTACGATTCGAGAGCTATGTAAGCTTAGGTCATCTCACTTCTCTCTGCGCGCAGTGCTGCCAGGCACACAAGTGATTTGTGTACAACAACAACAGCAACAACAGATTGAATGAACTGAAATCAGCATTTTGCCCGTGACAACCTTAATCTTGATAGAAGGTACTATGAGTTTGGCTATTGACTAATTCAATAGCAGAATAACCCAATAGACCCAACGCCCATTGAACTTCTTGCAAGTTGTTTACACATGCTCCATATAAACAATTGCTCTCAGAAGTGGTATCGAGTATTCACCACTGTTAACCGGTGTGTCAAGTCACAATGGGGCCAAATGCCCGGTTAAAAGTACACCCACTGTTTGGTTTACAAAGCGCTATCTTTCTGTTTTTTTATACGAAAATTGACTAAATTTTTTCTTATAGCGCATATAACCAAATGGAATATTCGAGCGTTTTAAATCACTTAACGCTCATAACCTTAACCGATGAATCCTTGACAATGGACTACTACCCGATTTTTCTCGATTTACGAAATCGCCCCTGCCTCGTAGTGGGTGGCGGTGCTGTAGCCACCCGCAAAATTCGCCTGCTATTAAAGGCCAAAGCCTGTGTTTGCGTGGTTTCTCCCACCATTAATCACGAACTTGAGCAATGGTGTCGTGATGGCAAAATCGAGCATTTATTGTGTTGTTTTCAAGCCGAGCACGTTCAAGGTAAGGCCTTGGTGATCGCCACCACCGATCACGCCCATGTCAACCAGGAAGTGGCCAACGCAGCGCGCGCACTCAACGTTCCAGTGAACGTGGTGGACCAGCCCGATCTGTGTACCTTCATTAGTCCGGCACTGGTGGATCGTAACCCTTTGATCATCGCCATTTCTTCCGCAGGCAAAGCGCCGGTGCTGGCGCGCCAGCTACGTCAACGCCTGGAACAATGGCTACCTAATCAACTGGGTGAGCTGGCTGCATGGGCAGGACGCTGGCGCGAGCGAGTCAAACAACGCGTGCCCGCTGCCCGCCGCCGACATTTTTGGGAACAGATCTTTTTCGGCAAAGTCGCCAACCATTGGCTAGCCGGACGCGAGTCGGAAGCCCAGCACGACGCAACTGAATTACTTCAGCAATTCGGCACGGAGAACCAAGGCACCAACCAGAAACCAGGTGAGGTGTTTATCGTCGGGGCAGGCCCTGGGAACCCAGATTTACTCACACTACGCGCCATTCAGCTGATGCAACAAGCCGATGTCATCTTGTACGATCGCCTGGTTTCCGACGCCGTACTAGAGCGCGCCCGACGCGACGCCGAACGCATTTTTGTGGGTAAACAAAGTGGTTGCCATCACAAAACCCAGGATCAAATTCATCAATTGATGCTAGAGCAAGCACAAAAAGGTTTACGGGTTTGTCGTTTGAAAGGCGGCGACCCACTCACCTTCGGGCGTGGTGGTGAAGAAATGGAGTTTCTCAAGCAGCATCAGATTCCCTATAAGGTGGTGCCAGGCATTACCGCCGCCACGGCTTGCGCAGCCTATGCGGGCATTCCATTAACACACCGCAAACTCACCCATGGGGTACAGTTTTTAACTGGCCACGTGAATGGTTCGCGCAGCAGTGACGAGTGGCAGCGCCTAGCTCAAGCTCAGCACACACTGGTGTTTTACATGGCTTTAGAGCGCATCGGTGATGTGGTAGAAGGCTTGTGTAACGAAGGTGGTGCACCTACAGATCGCCCAGCGGCTGTGGTGGAAAACGGTAGCCGCCCCGAACAACGGGTAATTACCGGCACCCTTGCCGATATCCAGCAACGAGTGCTTGCAACAGAAGTCCAATCGCCCGCTCTATTTTTTGTGAGCGAAAGCTGCGCGCTGGCCGAAGAACTCAATTGGTTCCACGGCCAAAATGCAGCTAAGCCAGCTGATTCGGCCAACGCTATTAACTTTGGTACCGATACCGGTTTAGTTCCTCAAGCCGAAATCGCCCCCGACATCAGCGTGGCCGAGTCGAGCTAATGAACACTGGCTTGATGAACGGCAAAGCTGCAATGAAATTAAGACACGTTTTTAAAAAATAGAAAAAATCCCCGGCGGCCCCTTTTCCGCCGGGGAATTAAACGCACCCAAATACCATCGTGGACCGGATCAAGGAAAACCGATGGTGACGCTTGTGGGTGCTAAGCCGATTCCAGCAACAGTGCGTACACCTCCCCCGGTCGTACTGATGCGCGCCTGAACGCCACATCCTCTGCTTCACTGAAATCGCGTGCCAACCCTAAAACCAAAATCTACCGATAAACCGCCCCCTTAAGGATTTATCGCTTTAGTTTCAGGCGTTGAAACCAAAACCAATCACCATGACAAAGCCGATTAAGTAAGGCATGCCTACTAATAAGCTCATCCACACCAAGGTGGTGCCGCATTCCAGCAAGATTTGCCCTAAAGAGCAGCTCGCTGCGGGTGCTTTGTCATTGTTGAGCGCTTCATGGGCTCTGGATTGTGCTAATTCAGAACCCTCGCGTTGGCCTTCATCCATGAACGGCATTGCTTCGAAACTGGAAATCGTTACCGACATTTCGCTGTGCCTCCGAATTGGATGCAGCTATTAAGCCACGGGACAGTCTCATTTCTTGAGAATGCACTGTAAAAATATACAGTATTTTTATGCGCAGTGCTGTACAGCATAAATACTTCGCACAGGAAAAATAATTTACGCTTTTATTACAACAACTTAAGAAGACTCAAACAGCGCCAGATCAAAGCACTCAGGCAGCGCAAAGTTCAGGAGAAAGAAGCCTGTGGCAGGCTAAAAACGGACGGCGCTAAGCCGTAACGCATACCATCGCAGTAAGCGTTGTGAAACGGTTGAAGGCTAGATCTAAGGAGTGAGGATTAAACGAATTCGTCGTCGGCATTGAAGGCTTCGGGTGGTTGGTGCTGCGATTTAAGCACATCCACTTTTTGCTGAGCCTGTTCCAACATACCTTGGCAGTGCTGGGCCAAGCCCATGCCTTGTTCATAGAGTTTGAGCGATTCATCCAAACCCAGTTGACCCGATTCCAGACGATCCACCAAGCTTTCCAGCTGGCTTAAGGATTGCTCGAAATCGTTGTTGTCGGACGCAGCATCCGGTGCCGGGTTTGATTCTATTTTGCTCATAGTTTTGGGCTCTTTGGCGATAGGTGGAATGCGGATCGCAGCTTGTGCCTCCCCCGATGCAGTCAGACGCAACGCTTCCTCCGTGGCAATTGCTGCGATTATAAAGCATCACCGATGAGGATACTTGCGCTTTATGTCACGGATTTGAACAAATTGTTCACAATTCACAGCCAAAACCCGCTCACTTGGGCTCGGTGGGTGCAGCTCGCCAGCTTAAACGACAATTGGCCAAACGGCATAAGCGAATAAACTCAGGATGCATGCGTAAATCGCCCACTGCCCATAATTCCTCACCGTTAAACAAAAGTGGAATCCGCTCCCGTAACCAAGGCGCAATGCCATGGGCCTGCAGTAGTTTTTTCACACTGAGGTGTTTTCCACTGGCATCTAGAATGCGTTCGCCACCACTACGCGCTCGCACAGCTAGCGATAAATCAGACCATTGAACCCTGGGCTCAGCACACTGCACCTCCTCAGCAAAAACGTTATTGCCAAGCAAAGATAACTCACCAAACCAAGGATGCTGAAAATGGGTATCGCTCAGCGACCAGCTGAGATTGTTTTCTAGCTGAGCGCCCAAGAAACCAGGTGCGAGCAGATGCAATTGGCCTGCATAGCAACGCAGCTGCCAACGCCGCCAACTCAAGACGGGTGATTTGATGCCGGTGTTCTGTTTCG
>JAKSCJ010000008.1 GCA_022360675.1 Lysobacterales bacterium | reverse complement strand
TTTGTGTGAGCGTGAAGCTCACGGCACACGCATTCAAAGGCTCTTAGCCTATGAATGCTTGCTCAGCCGTCCTGGCTGAGCATTGCCTACGGTGCTTGATTGGTGCCGGCGGGGATACTGAGTCTTAGTGACCCCACCAACTTCGACAAAACGCAGGCGAGCGCGAGCAAGGATGCGAGTGCAGTGATCAAAGGCAGGATGCCGTTTGATCACGATCGCCGAGAAGGCTCTACTAACCTGGGAACAACTAATTACACACCAGCAGCTTTTGGTACCTTTTGGCTGCTCCAAAAGGTACTCGCCGCCATACGCAAGTGTAACTACAAACATCGGCCTTTCAGGTGGCGAAACCAAAACTAAAACCACCAAGTGAGAAAATTAGCTGTTATAGCTGGCGGAAAAATAGCAGAGCATAGAATGAGGGCACAAACTCAACAAATTCCACCGACCCAAAAACACCACTAACCCCCTAAATCAGCGCTCACCTTGAGTCCTCCCGTATAATAAAGCCCCTCTCAACTGGCCCCGTGAACAGCGATGACTTCTACGATGCGTGCCCTCGTTAAACAGGAAGCCGCGGTGGGTATCGATATGGTGACTGTCGATATCCCAGAGCCTGGACCAAATGAAGTACTGGTGAAGGTGGAAAAAACCGCCATTTGTGGTACGGATTTACATATTTATCAATGGGATGAATGGTCGCAGCGCACGATCAAGCCGCCGTTGGTGATTGGTCACGAGTTTGTCGGCATTATCAGTAAGTTAGGTAGTGCGGTGCAGGGCTATGAAGTGGGTCAACGGGTGTCGGCGGAAGGGCATATCGTGTGTGGTATTTGCCGTAATTGCCGCGCGGGTAAGCCTCATTTATGCCCCGAAACCGTGGGTATTGGGGTGAATCGCAATGGCGCTTTTGCTGAGTACGTGGCGGTGCCCACCAGTAATTTGTGGCCCATTCCCGAAGGTGTTGCACCGGAATTGGCAGCGTTTTTCGATCCCTTTGGTAACGCCGCTCACTGTGCTTTGCAGTTTGATTTAGTGGGCGAAGACGTGCTCATCACCGGCGCGGGTCCCATCGGCATTATTGCTGCGGGTATTTGTAAGCATATCGGTGCGCGCCATGTGGTGGTGACCGATGTTAACGATTACCGCCTGAAGCTGGCCCAGGACA
>JAKSCJ010000356.1 GCA_022360675.1 Lysobacterales bacterium | reverse complement strand
TCGTTTATCCCTTTATTCGTTGTCATCGACCCTCCCCCTTTTCAGTTTTTCATCCCTTGGACGCAAGACACTGGCAAACATGCCAGCATTCCCATTCTTACGAACCACACCACACAGTCACGGTGAACTCACTATTTTAGCGTTTCCACCGTTTTTGAGCCAAGAATTCTGAGATAGAAACAGAGAGCAGAACAGGTGCGTGAAAGTAGGCGTTTTCTTTCTTCGTGCCGTATTAAAAGTTGAAAGTCAGTTTCCGGCTTGGGTGGACTGCCGAGCAATGATCTTCTGAACACAGAATTCAAGCTCTGCTTGCTTCTATTTTTTGCTCTTGTTCTTCATCTAACAAAGCCAGCGCCAGCATTAAGAAATAACCCAGCACGTAAGAAATACCCGCCCCTAACACCGGCACGGGAAACACTTTGTTCACCAATGGCCCTGCTGTGGCGCTGATAATGCCACCAAAAATCAGCAACACAAATGACTGCACCAAAGGCCGCTGTAAGCCCGTACGCACCAACGGCCACAACAAAGCGGTTACCGCCAATGCACATAAGGGCCAGCCCAGCCTGGGAATTTCGAGGATGAGATACAAGACCCCTTCCACCTCAGGCACGGGGAATAAGGGATCTTCTTGCCGCCACACCCAAACACTAGGCACCGCTAACAACAAACCCAAAGCCATGAGCGTACGTTGGCTTTTAAAACGCAATAACACCGGCAGGCTCGCCAGCGCCAAAGCCAAACTCTGACCGGCATCGGGCTGCAAAAACAATAACCAAGAAGCAACAATCAATGGCAGCACCGCAAGCAACGGAAACTCAGCACCCACACGGTGGCTGTGATACAGCAACAAAGGCAACACCACTGCCGAAATTTGCAACGACACCGGACCTAAATAAACCCAACGATTCACCCCATTAAAGCTTTCTAAAAACAATGGCAGCGCCAGCAATAGCAAGGCAATAAGCAACAACACCGGCAAACCACGCCGAAAACCATCGCGAAAGCGCAAAATCAAAGCTAAACACAGCAAACCCAAGGCAATACCAACACCATTAGGCAAAAATCGCTGCACCGGAATATTAATCTCCGCTGCGGAATACACCGCAATGGCCAAAGCGCAAAACAACGACAAAACACTGACAACAACGGCATTTAAAGGCGCAGGCATCGACGACACATCTCCCAGTTTAAGAACACACCCACAGCAAGGCAGGTGCAGAAATAGTGCTTATCATCAATGGATTAGGGTTTGGGTGCAAGGTGTTTTAAGGTCTCGATGTGATGTAACCACTAGCCCTCTGTATCGAGCTTTTTCAGAACATAGCGCCCACGCTCTGCAATACCAG
>JAKSCJ010000052.1 GCA_022360675.1 Lysobacterales bacterium | reverse complement strand
TGTAATGGACACGGCACCCACGTGGGCGGCACTACGGGTAGTGAAAGCTTCGGTGTAGCCAAAGACGCCAATGTATTCGCGGTGCGTGTGTTTGGCTGTGGTAACACCACCAGCACTTCCAATATTCTCGCGGGTATGGACTGGGTCATCGACAACGCGGTGCGCCCTGCTGTTGCCAATATGAGCTTAGGCGGCCCGGCCAGCGCCACCCAAGATGCCTTAGTTCAAGACATGGTGAACGCGGGTATTGTCACTGTGGTGGCTGCGGGTAATTCGAACGCCGATGCCTGTGGTTTCTCACCGGCACGCGCGGCCAACGCCATTACTGTGGGCTCGACCACGATTAACGATGCTCGTTCAGGCTTCTCGAACTTCGGTTCTTGTGTCGATCTCTTCGGCCCCGGCTCTGCCATTACATCCACCTGGTTAAATGGCGGCACCAACACCATCAGCGGTACCTCCATGGCCAGCCCTCATGTAGCCGGTGTGGCGGCATTGGAATTACAACGTAATCCCAATGCGACCGTTGCTCAGGTCACCAACTCGATTATCGCCAATGCCACCACTGGCCAAATTAGCGATACCCGTGGCACGGTGAATCGCTTGCTGTTTATGGGTCACTTAAACGGCGGTAACCCACCGCCGCCACCTCCACCTCCTGGCGGTGGCAGCTGCTCGTTTGAAGATGACTTTACCGGTTCCACCGGTTGGACCAACGACGCAGCAAGCACTTGTTCCACCGGTGCCTTCGTGCGTGGTAACCCAACTTTGGTAACCAATAGCGGTATTACCACTCAACCCGCTGGCGATGCCGGTGGCGATGGTTTTGCGGCCTTTACTGCAACCAATACCAGTGCCGGATCAAACGACGTGGATGGTGGCGTTTGTATCGCTCGCTCACCCACGGTGAGTGTGAACGAAGCGTCTACCTTGTCGATCGATTGGTTCCACGGCCAACGTGATAGTGGCGACGATGCCAACGACTTCTTCCGCCTGGAATACTCCACCAACGGCGGTAGCAGCTTCAACACCTTGGTCAACCGTGGCGACACGGCCAACAACGCACAATGGGCCACTGCCACAGCGGCCATTCCTGCGGGCTCCGATGTGGTGATTCGAGTTCAGGTCAGCGATGGCGCAGGCCCTGGCGACCTCATCGAAGGTGGTGTGGATAGTGTATCTATCTGTAATTGATCCGTTACCTGTCGGTGGTCATAC
The DNA here is from genome assembly GCA_022360675.1 of Lysobacterales bacterium. Taxonomy (GTDB): domain Bacteria; phylum Pseudomonadota; class Gammaproteobacteria; order Xanthomonadales; family Wenzhouxiangellaceae; genus JAKSCJ01. The sequence goes on along the minus strand of JAKSCJ010000052.1, from coordinate 1,661 downwards.
CCAAAGACCAGGGCCACGACCCATGACAGAAAACGTTGCCAGAACTGGCAGCCGATAGGCACTGAATGATGCAATATGCATCCTCTTGATCTTAGGGCATGGCCTTGCGGCCATGCCCTTTTTTTGTAGGCAAGCCTTATGAGCAAGCAAACTCGATAGCGGCTAAGATTTAATGGCCTCGGTAAGATTCGCAAACGAACTCACATACACAATTTCACAGGCACCATTGCCCTTATCTTCGCGACTCAAAGAGCTATTCCACTGCTCGCCACGATTCCCTCGTACACGCACCAAATAGCCGGTGAATTCCACAATATCGCCCACTCGCACCGCTTTCATGGCATCGGCGAGATAATCTTCGGCGGGAATCATATGCATATTGGAGCTGGAATCTTCCGTTTCTTCGATGGGAATGGGCCAAGCATTGCGGGCATTCCAAAACATCCAGCGGCCGCTTTGACGAAACTCGATCTGAGAAACGATTTTTTCGTCCGACATGCGCCCCCAACCCAGACCTAAATCGATGGGCGAGAGATGAGACATAGCATCGAAAAAGCCGTAATCCTTAGCGCTCAACACCTTCGCCTTAACATGAAACTCGGCCATGGGCTGAATTTCCATATCTTTAAAACGGAAGGTTTGCGCTTGCGTTAAATCCTTTTGATACGGCGCTTGGGGTGCCATCACACCTGGGCCCAGCGAGACTTCGCCGCGGTGATCGCCGATATACCAAAGAAACGCAAAAATCAGTATAAGAATCCAATAGTTTCGCATGGGCTACGTGGTTTCTAAGCGTGCTGATTAAAGGAAGAAATGCGACATCCTGCCTGGGTTGTGTTGTGCCTCATGCATACATCAAGCTTAATGAATGCGTTCCCCAAATAGCAAATTTTCGACGTTGAAAACACGGCTATTGTTACCACTGTTCAACGAAAAAAACCGCCACCCTATACAGGATGGCGGTTTTTAAGCTAGCTGACTTTCAGTGCGGCGTTGTTACTCGATCACGCCGCATTCTGTCCTGTGTAATACAACTTATTGCAAACGTTGGCGATAACGATACCCCAGAGTCAGCATCGCTAAGGCCATGGCGATTAAGGCCCAGCGTGCATCCACCGGTACGCCTAAAGGCATCACCACACCGAAGGTCACATTGCTGTCGACCGGGTCGCCGGTATCTAAGCGCACCATATCGGTATCCGGCGTGATGGGCAGAACGCAACCCAGCAAGTCGCTATCGCTGGTGTCGTAGTTCAGCACATAGCACGCCTCTGGATTCGGCGGTGCTGGCGCTAAGGCCACCGGTAAATTGGTGAACTCGAAGAAGCCATCTCCATTGGTATCCAGGCTCGACAAAGGCATATCGCCCACGCCATCACAATCGGTATCACGGCTCAGGCTCACGGCGATTCCGCTTATGCCTTCGCCTGCATCCGGGTTACCGTTCGTGGGCGAGATATCGCAGAACATCACACCGCTGATGGCACCGTTGCTGGCGTAGATGCCCGCATCGATGGTGAGATCGGTTTCGGTCAATGCAATATTTTGCACTTGGCCGGTACTTTCATCGGCATCGGAATCTTCCGCATCATCGGGCACGCTGTTTTGCTCGGTGAAGATATAGTCGGCGGGCAGATTAGTGAACTCAACACAGTAATCGC
>JAKSCJ010000429.1 GCA_022360675.1 Lysobacterales bacterium | reverse complement strand
AGGCCGATACCGATCAGAGTGATGACTAAAATCATCTGGCTGTAATGCCAAAAGATTTGCCCGTTGCTGTAACCAAAGGCTTTGAGCACGGCGATTAACTCGCGTTGGGTATTGATGAGACGGGTGATCACCACCTGCAATAAGAAGATTGCCACACTTAAAAAGATGCAAGGAAACAGAATCGCTAACATGCGTAACTGACCAAACTCTTCCCGTAAAAAACGATTCGAGATTTGGTCGTCGCGGTTAAACGCACCGAGGCCCCCATGCTCGACAAAAAGATGATCAAGTTGTCGAATCAAGTTCTGCTCTAAGGCTTGTGCTTGAGACTTGACGGCCTTGGGACTCAAGTCTAGTTGCTGTTGCCCCACTGAACGAACAACGCCTTGCTGCACCACCAAATCGTTAAAGGCACCGTCCATATCGAAAGCTTTAGCCAGTGGCCGATAGGGCATCCATAGCACGGCAAAACGCAGATAATCGGGAAATACTGCGCCGGGGGCGATTTGGTAAATATGCTCGGGCGATAACACCACACCCACGATACGCAGGCGTTGTTGGCGACCATTGATGACGGCCTGGATATCGTGCCCTGCCTGGATGTCGTGGGCCAGTGCAAAACCCTCACTGATAACCACCTCGTTGGCCTGCTCGGGATCGGGTAGGCGGCCGCTGACCACGTAGAGCTGGTTAAGGGCGGCATTGCCTTGTTGCGGATGATCGGGAATCGACTGCACCAAGCCCTGAATGGGCTCGTTGAATTGCGCCAAACTCAAATTTGCGGGTGCCACTACCCGAGCTTGAGCAGAAGCTACCCCCTCAAGTGCTAAGACTTGTTGCATAACACTGAGCGGTGCGCGCTTTAAGCCTAGAAATACCTGACCAAAATGATGGTCCCGATAATAATTATCGCGCGCTAAGCGCAGTGAGTTATAGGTGGACAAACACATGATGCACACAGCCACGCCGCCGATGAGCACTAGAGCAATGGCGATGGCTTGGCCGCGAATCTGCCAGAGTTCACGCCAGAGTTTGCGTTGCAAGCTAGTCATACAGCTGGCGCTCGCCCTGTGGCCGCTTCACCATTGGATGGCGCTGGGCGATTGGCGTTGCTGATTATGCTCCACTAAGCTGATTTGCCCATCAGCCAAGTGAATCACCCGGTGTGCCATGGCCGCGATACCAGCATTATGAGTAATCACAGCGGTGGTGGTGCCCAGGGTTTCGTTAATGTGTTGCAACACTTCTAAGACCACAACGCCCGTGCTGGAATCCAGTGCGCCGGTGGGCTCATCGCACAGTAAAACCTGGGGTTGTTTGGCAATGGCTCGGGCAATGGCCACCCGTTGTTGTTGGCCGCCCGATAGCTGGGCCGGAAAATGATGGGCGCGATCGGCCAAACCCACCAGTTCTAAAGCCTCCAGTGGCGCCATGGGGCGCTCGGCAATTTCCGTAACCGCAGCAACATTTTCAGCGGCGGTGAGGCTGGGAATGAGATTATAAAATTGGAATACAAAACCCACGTGGTGGCGTCGATACTCGGTGAGTTCGCGCTCGCTGGCCTGCCCAAGCTGGCGGCCCCGATAATTCACGGTGCCGGCGCTGGCCACATCGAGGGCGCCCAGAATGTTGAGCAAGGTGGATTTACCCGATCCGGAAGCGCCCAAGAGCACCACAAACTCACCCGCATATAAATCTAGATCCAAGCCACGCAGAGCATGAACCTGGACTTCGCCCATGTCGTAGACCTTGCTGAGACCACGAACTGAAAAGACGGTTTTGTCGAGGCTTGTGCTGTTGCTCATGCTCAATTTAATCTTTGATAGCGGCTAATGTTTAATACCGGCACGCTCATATACGGCCATTAAACTGGCAGTCATAGAGGCGATGAGCTTTCTTTTCTCATCTTGGTAAGCATAGGCTTTGGCTTCGGCAACGGTGATGGT
>JAKSCJ010000197.1 GCA_022360675.1 Lysobacterales bacterium | reverse complement strand
TTGGGCACCTTGGCCGCTTTTGCGCTGTGGCCACTGAGCAATGTATGGGCGCATAGCGACACTACAGCGGCCAGTCAGCTGCGTGCTGAAAAGGCCAAAGTGGGCGCGCTAGCCGGTAAAAAATGGCGTGAGCGTCACGAGCAACAGGTGATCGACGAGTTCTCACAGCTGTTGTCTTTACCTAACTTTGCCGGTAACCCTGACGATATCCAGCGCAATGCCGAGTTTATTGTTGACCTGCTGGCCCAGCATCAAATTCCCGCACGCATTCTAGAAGCACCGCCCGCGCGGCCCGCGGTGTATGCTGAAATTCTTCACCCTGAAGCCACGCGTACGGTCACTTTCTATGCCCATTACGATGGGCAGCCCACCGATGATTCGGCCTGGACTTCGCCACCATTTGAACCGGTAATGCGTAGTGCGGCTATTGAAGATGGTGGCGAGCTGGTGGACTGGCGCGCCGCACAACCGCCGTATGATCCCGATTGGCGCATCTTTGCTCGTTCGGCTGGCGATAACAAAGCGCCGATTATCACCTTCATCAGCGCGATCGAAAGTTTGCGTGCACAGAATTTGCTTCCCGCCATGAACATCAAGCTGTTCTTTGAAGGTGAGGAAGAAATTGGTTCGCCCCATTTAAAACATATGGTGGAAACCCACAGCGAGCTGCTAGACGCTGATCTGTGGTTATTTCTTGATGGTCCCATCGATCAACGCGGCACCCAGAATGTGGTGTTTGGCGTACGCGGTGTGACGGGTGTGGATGTCACTTTATACGGCCCCGAGCGCGGTTTGCATTCGGGCCATTACGGCAACTTTGCACCTAATCCCATCGCCCGCATGACCCAGTTGCTCAACAGCATGCGCGATGCTGAAGGCAATATTCTGATTGCAGGGTTCACCGACGAAGTAAGAGAACCCAGCGCGCAAGCACTGGAATACATGGCCAAAAGCCCCAGCAAAGATGAGTGGCTGCGCGATGATATTGGCATTGCTCAGCAAGAAAAAGCGGGCGAACGCTACGAACTCAGCGTGATGCGCCCGGCACTCAACTTTAAGGGTTTTCAAGCCGGGCAAGTGGGTGAGCAAGCACGTAATGTGGTGTTGCCCATGGCGACTGCCAGTATCGGCTTTCGCTTAGTCCCCAACCAAAGCACCGCTCATATTCGTGAAACGGTGGAAGCCCATATTCGCGCTCAAGGTTACCGTATCGTTCGCGAAGACCCTACCGCAGATCAGCGGCGCTCCCATGATCGCTGGGCGAAGGTCACCTGGGAAGCTTCAGGCTATGGGGCCGCAGGCACACCGGTGGATCATGCCTCGGCGCGAGCGTTGATCGATATCATGGATAGCGTTACCGGTGGTCATCTGCTGGTGAACCCCAGCTTGGGCGGCAGCCTACCCTTGGCTCATATTCAAGACACATTAGATGTGCCCATCGCTTTGTTACCCATCGCCAATCACGACGATAACCAACACGCACCCGATGAAAACCTGCGTTTAGGCAATCTATGGCACGGTATTGAGTCTTACGCTGCGGTATTGCACGCGCTGGATTGGTAAATACCTGCGATATCGGCCACGCACTTCACTGCCTTATGAGCGTAAGGCAGTGAATCGTGATGCTAAATGTAGGAAATCTCCTACGTTAAGTCAGTGTTTTTTCCGATTGGTTCGCTCATAACTCAGAGTTATGATGGTACCCAGTGATGCGGCGCCGGTCTTGTGAGAGGGGCTCAATCCGTAGAAGGGGGGACTGACTGCGGTCACGACCGGCGCTCATCACCTTCCCCACCTCCGCTATTGCTAAATCTTCCCGTATAAATTGCATACTCAAATCGCTGACTTATTGATCTGCTCAGTTTTTTTTCTTACCTAATGGCGATAAGCTGTCGTGCTCAGGTTTTTATTTGCTTCGTGATTTGCTGCTGAATAGATCGCTACTTTTGCTGCTTGAGGATCGAAAGGGGAATGGTGCAAAGCCTTGCCGAGTGTTTGCCGACGTTGTTATCGGGCTTGCCGCAGGTGATTTTGAACGAAGAAGCTAGCACTTCTTTGCGATCACATTGCCGTATATTGCCCGCGCGCTGGGCTATGCATGAACTGGGTTTGCGGGTTCCTTTGGGCTCGCGCTGCGCACACGCAGAATTTTGGGCGACGGCCAGCCGTGATCAAGAAGGTCAGGCTTTGTTACATGAGTTCTTGGCCTCTGGTGCGTTTAACGGTCAAACGGATTCAGCGGCCCTTGCTGTACTCGGCCGTCTTCAGGCTTTGGCGGAAATTTGGTCGGTCTCGCCGTGGGATCGACGCATGGATGACCTCAAACTCCATTGGCCTTTAAGTGCATCTGATGCTTATGATTTTGGTCTGCCATGGATGTGGGCCGGGCCTTTAATTGAGCGCACGGACGATCACCTATGGCATGCCTGGAGCCAGCAAGTCATGCCCTGCCTGCTCGGGATGCCACCCGATAAGATTTTAATGGAATTGCTCACCCACAGCCGAGCGTGTTTACCCGAACAAAGTAGTTTTTATCAGCTGGGTGTGAGTCCGCAGTGGCCTGCTCATAGTGTTTATGTGGCCGTGCAATATATGGGGCTGGATCAGGTTCTGGCCTATTTGAAAGCGTTGGGTTTGGCGCTGGATTTCGAGGCGCTTAGCGGTCATTTTCGTTGGTTGCAGCGCTTTGCTAATGAATGGACCTTACAGCTGGCGATACCCATGCGGGGTGCCTTTAGCATGAAGCTTTCTTGTAGCGGTAGCCATACTCACCATGCGGCTCAGCAAGCTCAGGACTGGGCCTTGATATTGCAAGGTTTAGAGGCTTTTGGCCTGTGCCAGCCGGAAAAAAACCAAGCCTTGCAAACCGCGGTGAGTATTTTATGCCAACGCGAGCATGCTTTGGCTTGGCCCCATGAGGCTGAGCAGTTGCAGCACTTAATGGCGCGTGAGAGTGTTTTCCGGCGCTATATCAAACGGATTGAAATCGAATTTAATTCATCAGGGCCCACCCAAGCCTGGGCTCAGTTGGCTTTTCGTCACGACTGGGGACGGCCATTTAAACAAGGCCCTATTGGACACTGCTGATGCAGCTGGTACCAAGCGGCTTGCCCGAAGTTGCTTATCCATCGCGCACGAGTTACAAGCAGCCGGCTGGGGCCAACGGATCATCAATAATCCGCAAACCGCAACTTAAGATGTCACAGGCAGCTCAAGCCTTTGAATGCTAAGCGGCTTGGCGCGCAAAATCGGCAGCAACAGCCAGGCTCTCTGCGCCTTCCGGGCTAATGTTATACATGCGCAATCGTAGCGCATCGGCGTTGAGCAGTTGCCAATGGATACGCCAATGCCATTCAGGGCCATCATCGTCGGCTAAATAACTACCGTTGATCGATAAATCATCCGGTCCTTCGGCATTACCGCAGCAACTCATAATATCGCTTTGGTGCCAACTGTCTCGCCACGTGGCGCAGAGCGCACCCGGTTTTAAATCTTCACCAATTAACACCACGCCTTGGTGTGTTTTGCCTTCATGCTGCCAATCGTAATGAAATTCGAAAAAACGCTGCTCTAAGATGGCCGCCACTTCCAAACGGGTGGGCGACTCAAACTCCCCTTTGCTAGGCCAATCGAGATACAGGGTGTTCGTTCCTTGCCAGCGTCCGATAAATTGGGGAGAAAATTCGGGCATGAATGCGATCCTCGTGTATGACCTGTGATCTAGAAACTCATTGTTACTGCTGATTGAATTGCTCAGTAAATATCAGCGAGCAGGCGATACGATAACGGCTTTCATTTTCATTATGCCCATACTTTGGTTTTAGAGTATAGCGACGGCTGATGTCGTGCATGGTGCGGCGCTTGATGGCGGTATTGGTCGCTGCTACTTAGATAATGTTGACCTTGTTTTGTGTTCATAGAAAAATTTATTTTAGTCAATAATTTATAAAGTTTTATTGAGCTGCATGACAATGCACTTAAAAAGAAATAACGGCAAGCTGTGGGGAATATCAGTGCAATAAAATCAGCAATTCACCGATGGTTAAGGAGTGACCACTCACATAGCCTAGGGCTCATGTCAGCAAGATTTCTGCGTTGCAAGATGAAAGGACAGCCATGAGTTTGGCCATTGTGCATACCCGGGCCCAGGAAGGCATTCACTCACCGGCGGTTCGTGTTGAGGTGCATTTGGCGGGCGGTTTGCCGGGCTTATCGATCGTTGGTTTACCCGAAGCGGCGGTCAAAGAAAGTAAAGATCGGGTACGCGCTGCGTTGATGACTGCGGGTTTTGAGTTTCCCACCCGCCGAATCACGATTTCGCTAGCGCCTGCCGACTTACCCAAAGAAGGGGGGCGCTTCGACTTACCCATTGCCATCGGAATTTTGGCCGCCTCGGGCCAAGTACCTGTAGAGGCGCTTAAACAGCGCGAATTTTTGGGGGAGTTGTCGCTCACTGGCCAATTACGCAGCGCCCGAGGCGTGTTTACCGCCGCATTGGCGGCGGGGAAGTCCCAGCGTGAATTAATTATTCCTACCGAAGATGCCGCTCAAGCAGCCATGGCAGGTGCCAGCGAAGTGTTGGCAGCAGCCAGTTTGCTTGAAGTGTGTCGCTATTTGCATGGCGAGTTGAAGCTGGAATTTCCTCCGCCAGAAACCGCACCTGCTAAGCTAGAACAAGGCCCTGATTTACTCGATGTGGTGGGGCAGCACCAAGCCCGGCGCGCTCTGGAGGTTGCTGCGGCTGGGGGTCATAACCTCCTATTTGTGGGGCCGCCGGGTACGGGCAAAACGATGCTGGCCAGCCGTTTGCCAGGAATCTTACCGCCCTTGAGCGAACGTGAAGCTATGGAAGCGGCGGCCATTGCCTCTATCAGTCAACAACCCTTGCAAGCGGGCCAGTGGAAACAGCGTCGGTTCCGTGCACCGCACCACACGGCGTCGGGGGTGGCGTTAGTGGGTGGTGGTAGTCGCCCCAAGCCTGGAGAAATTTCTTTAGCACACCAAGGCGTGCTGTTTTTAGATGAGTTGCCCGAGTTTGATCGCAGGGTGCTCGATGTTTTACGTGAACCCTTGGAGTCGGGACGCATCATTATCTCGCGCGCTGCTCGTCAAGCGGAATTTCCTGCGCGTTTTCAGCTGGTGGCTGCCATGAACCCTTGCCCTTGTGGATTTGCCGACGACGGCACCGACCGCTGCCTGTGTACGCCTATGCAAGTACAACGCTACCGCAGCCGGGTTTCGGGGCCGCTGCTCGATCGTATTGATGTGCAAATTGAAGTACCACGCTTGGAAACGGGCCAGCTAAACCGAGGGCTCACAGGCGAGCCCAGCAGTGAGGTGAGGGCGCGCGTCATTCGAGCACGCCAAGCGCAAATGCAACGCAGCGGTACTTGTAATGCGCAGTTAAGCGAAGCCGACCTGCGCCAGCACTGTGAACTGAGCGAAAACGACCGCCAATTACTCGAAACCGCCATGGATCACCTGCGTTTATCGGCGCGAGCGAGCCAGCGTATCTTACGAATGGCCCGCACCATCGCCGATCTCGCCCAATCAGCAACGATCCAAACCCCACATCTGAGCGAAGCCATTGGGTATCGGCGGATCAAACTGCATTAATTCAAAAGCGAGTTCTCCTGGTGCAGTGGTAATGCCATATTGGCGATGAATTGGTATTGAGGGCAATCGTTTTGGCCTCGTTTGCGGCCAAAGTATGAATTAGGAAGGCAAACCATTGATTAGGCTGAATAGGCCTGTTTGTTGTTGATGAAAATAAATACTGAATCAACAAAAGTGTTGATTCAGATGGGGGAATCAAGCAACAGCGGAGCACTGAACTGGTGATTTAACAATGGAGATGCACTGCACCGTGTGCGGTGATCCAAGGGAGGGTAATGATGTTTAGTCGCCTTATGATGGCTTTTTGCCTGTTTTTTGTACTCATGCTGAGTAACCCGGCTGTGGCTGGGAGCTGGAGTCAAACCTCGTTAGGTGGTTTTTCTCGCGTTGATATTTACACGCCCGATTCGGTTTCTAGTGTGGGCAATGGGCGTGCCTTGTTAATCGTTTTACACGGCTGCGCCCAGGCGATATCGGCGTTTCGTGGCGCTAATCTTGAACAAGCCGCTGAAGCCCATGGCATGGTCGTGGCGGTTCCAGATGCCCAGAATAAAGCTGGTTTTTCTTGTTGGTCGTATTGGCAAGGGGCGATCTCAAGAAACGCTGGGGATTATCGAAATTTAATTAATCTGGCCAATGCACTCACCGGTGATCAGCAACGTAATATCGATGAAAATCAAGTCTATATTGCTGGTCTTTCTTCGGGGGCTGCCTTTGCCAATACCACGGCTTGTCTAGCCCCCGATATTTTTGCGGGCGTGGGCGTAAGTGCTGGGCCGAGCATTGGCACCAGTGCCAGTGGTGCCATTGGTAGCTGTGAATTTGCCGATGTTGCGGCGCGTTGTCGTCAGTATGCTGGCGGTTTGGTCGATCAACTTAATACGCAGCTATCTTCCATGGCCCAAGCGCGCAATGATTCCACGGTCAATACCTGCTACAACCGTCAAAATGCCGAAGGTATGGCGCGGGTTTATGGTGTTGATGAAGTACCTGGAACACTCACCATTACCGACGCCGATGGCCGTAGTGC
>JAKSCJ010000053.1 GCA_022360675.1 Lysobacterales bacterium | reverse complement strand
CCACGCCAAGAAGAGTTTCAACAGCTTGGCCAATTGATTTGTCATGCTCTGGGTTATGGCGATTAAACAACAAAGCGAGTGCTTTAGTTTTGTAATTTATTATCAAGCGATGCACTAGTGTTACTTAGCCTATGGCTGAGTGTCATAGTTAAAGCTAGACAGTAGTGCCACACACCTATATATGTTTATGGCCGCAATTGATGTTGCTTGACAGCAGATTTCGTTGGTTTAATTATTGTGGCTAATTAATGCTGCATGCACGCCGGGTATTGTTGCTCTCTATTTTCGTGTATTGAATTGAAACCCTTCTTTAGCTGGGTATCAGCAACGCAAGTAGGTTTGGGATTGCAAACTAATGTGGCCTGATTTCAATCATTCTCATTTCGGAAAAATGCGCTAAACTGAGCGCAAGGCTTTTCCACCGAGGAATGACAATGATTCGTCTGTGCTTGTTGCTTTTCGTGTTGCTTTTCTTGAACGCCTGTGATGAAACCACGCCTGTGGTGGAAGAACGGACCCGAGCGATCAAACCTTATTATGTGGTGGAACCTGCCAGTGGTCGCGTGCGGCGTTACTCGGGCACGGTGATCGCGGCGAATACCTCGTCTATGAGTTTTGCGGTGGCGGGTACCGTAGCCGAAGTATTAGTCAATGCTGGCGATCATGTAAGCAAAGGACAGCGTTTAGCCACACTGGACGCCGAACCTTTCCAGCTGGATTTACAAGCCAGCCAAGCCGAACTCAGCGCCGCTCAGGCCGAATATGCCAATCAGAAGATTGAAGTAGACCGCCAGACCCAGCTACTGGAGCGTGGCTGGGTGGCGAAGTCGGCTTATGATCAAGCCGTGACCTCCTTAGAAGCTGCTGAAAGCCAGCTGAACCTGGCCCGCTCTCGCCTGGGCTTAGCTGAACGTGATCTCAATAACACTCGACTCCTGGCACCTTACGATGGCGTTATTGCCAGTCGCGATGTGGATGCCTTTGTGGAAGTCAGTAAAGGTCAGGCCATTTTTCAAATTAATGCTGAAGCCTCTTTTGAAGTGGCGTTATCGGTACCCGATAGCATTGTCAGCCAGCTGGTTATTGGTGCGCCGGTTAGCTTTGACTCGTTGACTGTAGATACCTGTGGTTGCAGCGGACGAATTACCGAGATCGGTGCTGCTGCCAATGCGGCCAACGCCGTAACGGTAAAAGCCACCATTTTAGATGGTGCCGAAGATCTGATTGCGGGCATGGCAGTGGAAGCCACCTTGGTATTGCACGACGATAACCAAGCCCCCGGCTTACTGGTGCCATTAACTGCCATTGCGCCGGGTGACGATGACGCCCGAGGCTATGTGTATAAATTTGACGCAGAGCGCGGTGTGGTGGTGAAAACTGCGGTGACCAGCGCGGGCGTCATTAGCGGCAACTTGGTGGGTATTAATGAAGGCGTTAGCTCTGGCGATATCATTGCCATGGCTGGAGTGAGTTTTTTACGTGATGGACAAGCGGTGAAGTTATTAAACGAATAAAGCTGATGACACACAGTATGTATAGCTTTCGTTTTCTTCACATCGCGAGGTGAGGTATGCCTAACTTAGCTGAGCTGGCGCTTAAGAATTCACGCATTACGATTTTAATTATTCTCTTCATCGCGCTGATGGGAACGGTTAATTATTTAAGTTACCCCAGTGCCGAAGACCCCAGTATCACCATTCGAAATGTCAGTATTAACGCTTCGTTTCCCGGCATGTCGCCGGAACGGGTTGAAGAGTTAATCGCAAAGCCTTTAGAGGCGGCGGTTCGTGAGATTGCTGAGATCGATGATATTAATTCCACATCAAAAACCGGTTCAGTAAAACTGGGTGTGGAAATCCACGATTGGGTCACCGATCTCGACGCGGTGTTCCAAGATATCCGCAATAAGATGAACGATATCAAAACCGAACTGCCCGAAGGCACCAAAGGGCCGTTTGTGAATGATGAAGAAGGGCTGACTGCGGTGGCCACCATCGCCTTATGGGCCGATGGCTTTAGCCTGGCAGAAATGCGTGAAGTGGCGCGTGATACCCGCGATCGCTTATACACTTTAGATGGTGTGCGTAAGATTCAAATCTTAGGCGAACAAGAAGAGCGCATTTATCTGCAAACCAGCCCCGCAAAATTGGCCGAGCTGGATATCTCGCCACAGCAAGTGTTCTCGGCTTTGTCACAGCAAAATATTATTCAATCTGGTGGCGATATCGTGGCCGATGGGCGCACGGTGTTGATTGAGCCCTCGGGTAATTTTGAATCGGTGGACGAAATTCGCTCGGTGGTGTTTAAGATTCCCGATAGCGATCGTGTGCTGCGAGTCGACGATGTGGTCGACGTGACACGGGAGTTTGTCGACCCGCCGGTTTATCCTTCGTTCTATAACAATCAACCCGCTATTATTCTTTCAGTCTCTACCGTGGAAGGAACCAATAATATTGAATTTGGTGAACGTTTAACGTTCTTAATCGATACGATTCAACAAGAATTGCCCATCGGTTATGTGCTGGAATACGCCACCTTCCAACCCGAGTTGATTGAAACCGCAGTGCAGGGTGCGGTTTCCAATGTGTATCAGACTTTAGTGATTGTGCTGGCCGTGGTGATGGTGTTCTTAGGCTTGCGCACGGGCTTGATTGTTGGCTTCTTTGTGCCGCTGACCATCTTATTGGGTGTGATCGTCATGCGTTTGTATGGCGTGGAATTACAGCGCATGTCGATTGCGGCCACCATTATTGCTTTGGGTTTATTGGTGGATAACGGCATTGTTATCGCTGAGGATATCCGCGTGCGTATCGAGCGTGGAATGGATCGCTTTGCCGCGGCCAAAGCCTCGGGCAGTACGCTGGCCATTCCACTGTTAACGTCATCTTTAACCACGGTTTTTGCGTTCTTACCCATGTTGTTGATTCCCGGCGCATCGGGTGAGTATGTGAAATCCTTGGCCCAGGTGGTGGCTATTTTACTGCTGGGTTCTTGGTTGTTATCGATGACGGTAACCCCGGCGATGTGTGCTTGGTTTATGAAGGTCGATCCGGTTGCAGGTGAGCATGCGTCAGAGCAATCAGCAGGGCAGACTCCAGATCCTTACCAAGGCGTGGTTTATCGGATTTACCGCTCAATCTTAAAGACATTTTTGCATTTTCGTTGGTTGGTGCTGGCGGGCTTGTTATTACTGATGGTGGTATCGGTGCAGTTGTTAGGTACTGTGCGTACTGAGTTCTTTCCCCTGGGCGATCGTAACCAGTTTTTAATCTATTTAGATTTTGAAGCCGGCACCGACATCCGCGAAAGCACTAAAGAATTACGCCGCTTAACCAGCTGGTTAGTGGATGAAGAAACCAACCCCGAGATCACCAGCCATGTCGCTTATGTGGGTTATGGTGGGCCGCGTTTCTTCTTGGCTTTATCGCCAGTCGATCCTGATCCGCATCGTGGGTTTGTGGTGGTGAATACCCGCTCGGTGGATGACGTAAGGCCGGTGATGGCCAGGGTGAATGCGTTTATGGATCGCGCTTTACCTACCGCACGTGCCGATGCTAAACGCATGTGGTTTGGCTCGGTAGAGCCGGGCATTGTACAAATCCGCTTTACTGGCCCAGATGGCGAAGTGCTGGCCGAGCAGGCCAAAGCGATGATGAATGTCTTCCACGATATTCCTGGTACCCAAGGTATTAAGCAGGACTGGGAAAATAAAATCCTCAAGCTGATTGTCGATGTGGATCAAACCCGCGCTCGCCGTGCCGAGGTGAGTTCGCAAGATATCGCCGAAGCCTTAAACACGATGTTTGCCGGTAAAACGATTAGCGATTATCGCGAGGGCGATAAGATTATCCCCATCGTGCTGCGCGGCGAAGATAATCTACGTTTTTCCTTATCGGGCTTGCAGCGGATTCAGGTGTTTTCTAGCGCGCAAAATCGTTATGTATCGCTAGATCAAGTGGCTGATGTGCGTGGCGAGTGGCGTTTTGGTCGCATCGAGCGGCGTAATCAGCAGCGTACGCTTACGGTTGAGGCACGCAATCCTAATTTATCGGCACCTCAATTGTTTGCCGCCATTGAGCCCGCCTTAACTCAGATAGAGATGCCTGTGGGCCATGCCTATGAATTGGCCGGTGAAATTGCTGACCAGGCCGAAGCCAACGAAAAGCTGTTCGGTTTCTTGCCCGTGGCGTTGGCTGGCATCGTGATTTTACTGGTGGGGCAATTCAACTCATTCCGCCGTGGCGGCATCGTGATTGCCACGATTCCTCTGATTATTATCGGCGGCACTTTGGGCTTGATGATCATGCGTGCGCCTTACGGCTTTATGGTGTTATTAGGCTTCTTTAGCTTGGCTGGCATTTTAATTAACAACGGCATTGTCTTGATCGATCGTATCGAGATCGAGCGGAATAAAGGCTTAGCGCCTCTAGATGCTGTAGTACAAGCCTGCATGGCGCGCTTGCGGCCAATTTTAATGACCACACTCACCACGGTGCTTGGCTTGATTCCGTTAATTTTGTTTGGTGGTGCGCTGTTTTATGGCATGGCCAGCGTGATTGCCTTTGGGCTGATTGTGGCCACGGTGATCACCTTAGGCTTTGTGCCTGTGATGTACACCTTGCTGTTTAGGATCGATACCCGCCAAGCGCTTTCAAGCTAGCAGATAGCAAATTTTTTTACGCTGCAAACAACCAAGCCTCAGCCCGTTTTAGCTGGGGCTTGGTTGTTTTTGAATTAGGCTTTGCATTTCTAATTGTTATGTTATAACATTACTATTCAGCGTGGTTATCGTTCCCGTTGATCGTGCTGAGTTGAGAGATCCGCTGCCTGCCTTTGGCGGGCAGTGTTTCTTCGTAAAGCCGCTTTATCAGCAGCGGCAACAGTTTGGAATAGGTGCTTTCCGAGCATTAGCGCTTGTGTGATCGAATGAGGGCTTTTATTCGAATCACTCGTCAATCCACAGGGGACTCATGTGAGTGAGGCTCAGGTGCTTGGGCACTAATGACTTAAGCGAGCACCTAGGCAAGGCGGCACCCGCCCATTATCGTGGGCGGGTTCTGCTCTATTGTGATTTCCAGGTTTTTTTTAGCATGTGATAAAAAGCTAAGCGCGATCAAAAGCGATAACCAAGGCAAGGGAAAACTTCCTTATGTTGAATGCGGAACGTGAATCTCAACAGCGCTTATCGACTTCCAGCACGGCTTCAAATCTGGGCGATAAATTGGCCATGGCGTTATCGCTGCTATGCTTTATCCATTGCTTGGCTTTACCTTTACTGGTGCTGTTAGCACCTTCGGTATGGCTGATCAGCTTAAGTGATGAGTCCTTCCATCAGCTTCTATTTCTTGCGGTGATTCCCATTAGCAGTTTGGCCTTATGGCGTGGCTTTAAGCAACATCGGCAGCTGCCGGTACTCGCTTTAGTGATGCTGGGCTTGTTAGTGCTGGGTATGGCTGTGGGTTTAGGCCACGATCGCTTGGGTGAATGGGGCGAGAAGCTACTGACCTTAGTGGGGGCCTTATTGGTGGCTGTTGGGCATTGGTGGAACTACCGGGTTCGCCTGCATTGATAGCGTATCCTTAACAGCCTTAGTTTAAGGCCTTAATCTACAGGCTTAGTTAACATCGTTAATCGATGTAAATCTCCCAATGATCCAGGTTCATACTGTAGGTGGATGTAGCCAGCTCGTGCTCGGTCAGTTGTGTGCTGATGGTACCGGCAATCCAAATCGGTTCGTAAATATCATCGAGTGCCACGCCATCGTTGGCCTTTACTAAAATAATTTGATTGGGGGGCGGTGGTGGTAAATGGATACACGCACCGAAAAAAGGCACTAAGAAAAACTCGGTAATGGCTTGCTCATCATTAAAGCTAATGGGCACCACAAAACCGGGAATACGAATCGGCGTGCCGCTCATGGATTCGACCACGCGGGTGGAAACTAAAGCTTGCTGGTAGCGATCTTCACTCGTGCTGCTCTCATTGACACCCCGCTCGTTACTGCTCTCGTTTTGAATATTGCTATCGATCTCATCGTCTAATGAGCCATCGATAATTTCGTCTAAATAAGCGGGTGGGTTCAATAAGGCGTCTAAATCGTCTTGGGGCATCAGTGCCACCCATTCCACTTCCGGGTATGCGTCCATCGCAGGCTTGCTGGCGTCTGATGAAGAGGCTGAAGCACTAGCTTGCGTTGGATTACCATTAGCTGGCGCATGGTCAGAATCCACTTCAGAACCGCAGCCCGTCATTGTTAATGATGCGAACAAGCTAATAAAAGCGATGGGAATAGGGCGTAGGTACACGGGCAAACCTTAAATGATGATGAGAGCCGATGATGTCGTTTCATTTAACACTATTTTGAAATGATATAACATACTATTTTTGTGTGGCAAGCTTGATACCTAAAACCGCCT
>JAKSCJ010000167.1 GCA_022360675.1 Lysobacterales bacterium | reverse complement strand
GTGGCCGTCTTCACGTTCGCGATAGTAGGTATGGCTAACCTGTTTGCAATGTAATTGCTGCAAAGAGGTGTTGTTGTTTGGGCTGATTAAGGTGTTGGCTTGGCTATGGCTGAGTTGTTGGCTTGTTGCTGAACTTTCCGCCTGGTTTTCCAATTGGCTTTCCAATTGGTTTTCGAGTTGGCTTTCTAAGGCTTTTACTTTGTCTAAAGCGATGGAAGCACGTCCCAGCACGGGTAGCGCGTTCATCAATTCCGATAAGGGCGTAATCATGTACAAGATGGTGAGGATATAGCCGGTAATCAAACTGGCCTCTAAGCCCAGCATTTGTGGGGCGGCAAACAGCACCAAACCGATCAATACATAAAATAAGCCATTACCCCAGTTCAACACAGCCGCATATATGCTTAAGCCACGAATATATTTTTGCTTATAGCTTTGGCTGGTGGGGGTGAGTACATTGCTGAAGAAGTGCTTGCGTCGGGCGTGGTTAAGCTGAAGCTCTTTGCTGCCATCGGTGAGTGAACGGTAATGCTGAAACAAACCGTCTTTTAATTCGCGGGCCTGGCTTAAAGATTGCAAGGCTTTTTTCTGTGGCCAATGGAAAGCGCTGGCACCTAGCGCAATTAAGACTAAGGTTAAGATTAATAGCTTAATGCTGAGCCAACCTAAGTAAATAAAACATGCACCCATAATGCCTGCATTGACCAACACCACGGGTACAAACTCCACGGCTTGGCTGATGGTTTGGGTGTCGTCGGTGAGCATGGCTAAGAGTTTGTGCTTACCCAATTGCTGAAGCTGACGATAAGGGGTATCCACCAGCTTATTGCTGAGATGCAAGCGGAGATCGTTAATGGCACGTTGGCCCAGTTGAATCAGGCTGATATCGGCAATAACACGGGTAATCACCACCACCAAAGCCAAACCAATAAAAGGCCAAACCGATTGGGCTTCTAAGGCTTTGAGATCGCTAATGCCTTGGTTGATTAAGGCAATCAAGCCCGATGCCGCAAGGCCGCACACCAAGCCGGTGGCGGTGGCCACCAGCAAGGTGAGCCACGAACGTTTAGCCAGCAAAATCAGCAGAGGCATTAGGCCGCTCCGTCATTCAGTTGAGGGGTGTCGGTGTGTTGCAAGCTGTTGAGATCGTCTTGCAATTGCTGCTGCCAACTGGCTTGCTGAAGAATATCCAAATGCTGGGCTTGAATCGTACTCAAACGACGCGGTGCGCTGCCCAGGTTTTGCCAGTGATCGGCCTGCAGGTTTTCAGTAAAACGTTCTAGGGTGTCGGATGCCCACCAAATATGTGGAGCAACTTGAATCTTAGGTGTTTGGAAGTGCTCGATCATGTGTTGAATTTTTTGATCTTGCAGCAAGCGTTGATTGAGCTGTTGCCAGTTCTCGTGAGCCAGCTCTAAGCCTAAGTCTTGGGCCCAGGTGCTTAAATGTTGGCTGCGTTGTTGGGGTTCGCAGTTGCTCAGCTGCTGAACGAGCTGTTCGCGTTGATGGGCATCTAAGCTGGCCATGCGAGCTTTGCTGTTATCGTCTAGCTGTTCCATGGCTTCGTCTAACAGTGCATGGAGCGCTTCGGTATCGTTATCTTGCTGCATGCTTTGGCCGTGGCGCTGGCTATCGACAATGCCTAAGAACGATACGCTTTCACCCGCTTGTTCCAGTTCCGCCGCAGCGGCGATGGCCACTAAACCGCCTAATGACCAGCCCAATAAATGGTATGGCCCATGGGCTTGTTGTTGGCGAATATGCTGCACATAGTGACGTGCCAACTGTTGTAGATCGTCGCTTTGGTTCAATAACGCGCTATCGTGGGCCTGCAAGCCCCAGAGTTGCCACTGGGGTAAATGCTCGGCAGTGCTACGGTAATCGTGAACATGGCCGGTGGATGGGTGGAAGCAAAACAGATTGGGCGCGGTTTCCAATAATGGAGCTTGGCCTTTAATACCGGCTAAAGCGGTGAGATCGACCAAGGGCGATAACGCCAGTTCGTGCTCGATAAGTTGGGCAAAAGTGGCCACGGTGGGTGCGTTGAAAACGGCATTCACTGTGATGGGGCTGCTCAGCAGTTTCTGGAGGCGGCTGGCTAGCTTAACGGCCGCTAGCGAATGCCCACCCATGGCGAAGAAGTCGTCGTCGACACCGACTTGTTCCAAGCCCAACACTTCTGCCCATAACTGGCAAAGCAAGGCTTCGAGATCGTTGCGCGGCGGCGCGGTTTGACCTTGTTGCATCCATTGCTGTGCTTGTTGGCTTAGGTTTTGGCGATCGATCTTGCCGCTGGCTAATAACGGCAGCTGGGGCACAATACGTAAGCGCGGCAGCATGTGCTCGGGTAGATGTTGTCCGAGCTGTTGCTGTAACTGCTGAGCGCTGTCGTTGTGTTCGCCATGCAGCGTTACGAAAGCGAATAAACGGGCGCTGTTGTGGTTGGCGGCGGCGTCGATCACGGCCACTTGATGCACGGCGGGCAGCTGGCTTAGGGCCAATTCAATTTCGTCTAATTCCACACGAAAACCGCGCACTTTTACTTGT
>JAKSCJ010000192.1 GCA_022360675.1 Lysobacterales bacterium | reverse complement strand
TGCTCATCATCAATCACCTGATGCAATGCATTCACCGGCATTACGGGAATATCCAAGGCTCTAAGCTGCGCCAACCATTGTTCAGCATCACGCTCGAGCATAATTTCCGTCATCATTTCATACAACACGGTGATGTGCTGTACGCGTTGTTGATAGCGCTGAAAACGCTCATCAAACTCATGCAAACGGCCAGCTAATTCAAAAAAGCGGCGCCATTGTTCATCGCTATAGGGCACCACGGCCAAATAGCCTGTTTTACAAGCATAGGGTTTGCGAAACGCATTTAATACGCGGTCGTAACCATAGCTTTCGGTGGCGGGAACATAGCTATGGCCATAGAGATTTTCGCTCATGGTGAAATGCGTAAAGCATTCCAACATGGGTACTTCAACGAACTGAGCGGTACCGTCTCGTTCACGCTGTAGCAAAGCCGCTAAAATGCTATTGGAAAGATATAAACCCGAGGTTTTATCAGCAAGCAAAGCGGGCAGATATTGTGGCGCTTCGGCCAGGCTGCTGCGTTTGAGCAAGTCGGTTGTACCCGACAAGGCTTGAATAAGATCATCGTAGGCGGGTTGATCGGCGTATGGCCCTTGTTGTCCATAGCCACTGGCGTGGGCGTAAATCAAGCGCGGATATCGCGGGGCTAAACTCGCATAGTCGAGGCCCAGCTTTGCCAAACTATTCATCCGCACATTGCTAATAAAAACATCAGCGTGTGCTAGCAGGCGATGAAACTGTGAATGGTCATCTTTGTTGCGTAAATCGAATGCGATGGAGCGTTTATTACGGTTAAAGGCAAGAAATAAAGGCCCCCAACTGCCATCACTTTGGGAAGGTTGCTGGCCACCCCAGCGCATGATATCGCCGCCTTTACGTTGGCCATCGGCTGAGGATGGGCTTTCTACCTTAACCACATCGGCACCTAAATCGCCGAGAATTTGCGTCGCAAAGGTAGCAAACACCACACTGGATAAATCCAGCACCTTAATGCCGCTGAGTGGCCCGCTGATACCAGGCGTAGACACCGCTTTATTTTGTTTTTCAGAGTTCACAAACTGCCAGCTTTAAGCTTGGTCCATACCGATCCATTTCTTTACCACTGGCGCTTCGTAATGAGCCATACGGTTAAGCAGGTTTTCGTGGTGGTCGTCAATCAACAGCATTTTGTGATGCGCCGGACGTAAAAATTGATCTTCAGTGGCGCGCGATAAAAACTCGATAATACCGGCAAAGTAGTTATCCACATCAAACAACGCACAAGGCTTATTGTGTAAACCCAACTGTGCCCAGGTATACACTTCAAATAGTTCATCCATGGTGCCCGCACCGCCAGGCAAAGCAATAAAACCATCGGATAACTCAACCATGCGCGCTTTGCGCTCATGCATGGATTTCACGATTTCCAGCTGACTTAAGTTCTGATGAGCGACTTCTTTAGTAATTAAACCTTCAGGAATAACACCAATCACCTCGCCACCCAGTGCCAAGGCCGTATCTGCAACCACACCCATGAGCCCCACGCGGGCACCACCGTAAACCACTCCGATATCGCGTTTGACCATTTCGCTCACCAAGGCTTTAACAGCCTGCTGATACTGAGGTAAGCGACCTGAGTTTGATCCGCAATATAAGCACAAGCGTTTCATATGTTTTTTAATAACCTGTAAATCAACATATTAAGGAAAATACTCATAGCCGGTGAGTAAATCGCCTTTCTTTGGGGTTAGCTTTTGACCCGCCTCATTCCTAAATCGGAATGGTAGTGAGACAATTTTCATCCCTGCATTTTTTTGAATAGCAAAGTGTAAATGTGGGCCTGTGGAATAACCGGTATTTCCTGAGCGGCCAATCATCTCGCCTGCTAACACCACCTTACCTGGCCGAATCGCGGCGCTCTCGGGCGCTAAGTGGGCGTAGATGGCCATGGTGCCATCGGCATGGAGAATCACCACACGATTTGCCCTTTGACCAAAACGCTTTAGGTCATCACCACCTTCATAGAAATCATCTTGCACATCCATCACCACACCATCGCGCGCTGCCATCACGGGTGTACCTTCTGGCATGGGGATATCAATAGCGTACTTCGCACCCGGTGTATTGTGGGTAGCCTTACCGTGAAATCCTTGGCTGACAAAAAACTGAGCACCGGGCGCAAAAGGCGGAATATACACCGCATTGGCATCATGGCGGGCTTTAGGATCGCCAGGCACCGTGCGATAGCTAATCTGCATTTTATAGCCGCGATTTTCACGCTCGGGCTTGAGGCTAATCAATTTGTCGTTAAACCGTGGCGCTAAAACGAAACGACGAGGCAAACTAGGTGTGCTGATAATGTTATCGTTTTCGGTGAATTTAACTTCCACCTCTACCGGGCCGTAGAGCTTATTCTCAAAGCGCTCGGGAAAGCGCGGTGAGGTTTTGCTTTTATGCACCACGATAGGGCTTTTAGGATCAACCTTAATAGGCCGAGAGCTAACCGGTTGATCGGTATCGGGGGGCACATCGGTAACGTGAACGATACCGTTTTCGTCGGTGAATTGATAAATTCGTTTTGCGACGACATCTGAACTCAAAAGCGCTGCGAGCAACAACACACAGAGCACAAAGACCGGCTTAAAAAAGACCGGCTTAAAAAAGACCGGCTGAAAAAAAACCGACTTAAAAAAACCAGGCTTGCTCACGGCAAGCACCTGTGCTTGCCTAACATTCGATAACGTTAACCGCCAATCCTCCACGTGATGTCTCCTTGTATTTACTTTGCATGTCGGCACCGGTGTCACGCATGGTTTTAATCACACGATCTAATGTCACCCGGTGTTTCCCTTCTCCACGCATGGCTAAACGTTGTGCATTAATTGCCTTGACCGCCCCCATAGCATTGCGTTCAATGCAGGGAATTTGCACCAACCCGCCCACGGGGTCGCAAGTTAGGCCCAGATTATGCTCCATGCCAATTTCTGCAGCATTTTCGACCTGCCCCATGTCACCGCCCATAGCCGCCGTAAGTGCGCCTGCCGCCATCGAGCAGGCCACACCTACCTCGCCTTGGCAGCCAACTTCGGCACCAGAAATCGAGGCATTTTCTTTGTACAAAATACCGATAGCTGCGGCTGTGAGTAAAAACTCACGCACCCCAGCCTCGCTAGCGCCGGGCACGAAATGCCAGTAATAATGCA
>JAKSCJ010000245.1 GCA_022360675.1 Lysobacterales bacterium | reverse complement strand
GGCGGAACACTGATGCCACCTTCACCCTGAATGGTTTCCAGCATTACCGCGACGATATCGTCGTGTTGTTTTAAGGCCTCGGCGGCGGCTTCGGCATCGCCGTAGGGCACACGAATAAAACCTTCCACAAAGGGTTCGAAGCCGGCGCGGGTTTTCGGACTGCCTGAGGCGCTGAGCGCGGCGATGGTACGGCCGTGGAAGCTTTTCTCGGTGACTAACACTTTCGGGTTTTTAATACCGCGATTATGGGCGTAGAGGCGGCTGATCTTCAGCGCGCATTCCACCGCTTCGGCACCGGAGTTACCGATGAATGACTTCTCCATGCCACTTACAGCGGCCAGTTTATCGCCCAGCTGCTCTTGCCAGGGAATCTGCGCCAGGTTGGCGGTGTGGATCAGGGTTTTGGCTTGATCGGCGATGGCCTCGGCGATTTCCGGATGGGCGTGGCCCAGGCTACAAACGCCAATACCACTGATGGCATCGAGGTAGCGTTGGTCTTGATCGTCGTACAGCCAAGCACCTTCGCCACGCACAAAGGTAATGGGCAGGCGGGCGTAGGTGTTCATTAAATGCGTCATGAGGTGATTCCCCGAAACTGAACGCTGGCTTGCTTAACTTCACGCCACCATGGTCTTCAGGCATGGCTTTGAATGGCGACGAAAACAAACCGCACTCATTAGGTTTTTATTGCGTCTCTTAAGGACTTCGTGTGTTGGGCATAGTATCCAAAATTACCGGGTAGGCAAATAAGCGACGTGCAGAACCGTGAGTTTGCTTGGTTTGAGATACAAAAAAGCCCAGCATGAAAGCTGGGCTTTTTTTTAGAATCCCGGACGCCCCCCGCTTTGTCGGCTAGGGTTCGCCCACTGATTCAATGAGAACTTAGGCTGCGAATTGCTGTGCCACGAATTCCCAGTTCACCAGATTCCAGAAGGCTTCAACGTATTTAGGACACGCGTTGCGGTAATCCACGTAGTAGGCGTGTTCCCAAACATCGCAGGTTAACAGCGGGGTGTTGTCGCCGGTTAACGGGGTTTCGGCATTGCTGGTGCTTGCCAGTTCCAGTTTGCCTTCAGGGGTTTTCACCAACCAGCCCCAGCCCGAACCAAAGGTGGTGATGGCGGTTTTGCTGAAGGCTTCTTTGAATTCTGCGAAGGAACCAAAGTCACGCTCGATGGCGGCTAACAGGTCACCGGTGGGCTCGCCGCCGCCGTTGGGGCTTAAGCAATTCCAGTAAAAGGTGTGGTTCCAGATTTGCGCTGCGTTGTTGAACAGGCCACCAGAGCTATTGCGGATGATGTCTTCCAGGCTTTGGTTTTCGTGCTCGGTGCCGGCAATCATGTTGTTCAGGTTCACAACGTAGGTGTTGTGATGCTTGCCGTAGTGATAATCGATGGTTTCGCCAGAAATGTGGGGTTCCAACGCGGTACGGTCGTAAGGCAGCGCGGGTAATTCGATCGCCATGGAAAATGCTCCTTGTCGTGGGACGATAGGGGGCCAAAGCCCTACCGGTGATGCGATGCAGTTGGCTATTTTATCGTGTGGGAAATTACCAACGTCAAGCACCAAGGTGGGGGCGATGGCGTGGTGGCTTTCCTCATCTCGCCTGTTGGATGAGGTTAACCGGCGGTGAATTCAAGTCATTGAAAGCTATGCCAAGCTTTATTCGCGCTTCATTGTGGACGAAAATCGTCCTTTTTAAGCTTGCTTTACCCTCTGTGCATATCAATGTTCAATGTTGATATTGAGCGCCGCCGGGTTTCATTTGAGCGTGGCGAGCGTGATTTTCAGCACAGCCTTAATATAATGGCGTGATCTAACTTTAGCCTGTGATTTGGCTTGGCCTGTGATTTGGCACTTGTGCGTGTTTCGCCGGCCGCTTCTAGAAGGTAATCCTCCATGACCGCTGCCTCGACTCCTGCCGCTATTGACCCGATTGCTCTGGGCATTTTCGCCAGCCGAACCATGGCCATTGGCGAAGAAATGGGGGCGCATTTGGGGCGCGCGGCGTTGTCGGCCAATATTCGGGATCGGCGCGATTATTCTTGCGCATTATTCGACGCGCAGGGCGAATTGGTGGCTCAGGCTACGCATATTCCCGTGCATTTGGGCAGCATGGCCTATGCCATGGTGGACTTGGCCCGCAGCCGTACGTGGCAGCCGGGTGATGTGATGATTCTGAATGATCCTTACCAAGGCGGTACTCACTTACCCGATGTGACCATGATTCAGCCTGTGTGGCAGCACTGTGATGATGCGGATGTTGGTGAGCTGATCGGTTTTACCGCCTGCCGTGCCCACTATGCCGATATCGGCGCGGGCGAAACGGGTTCCATGGGCATCGCCACTCATCTCACTCAAGAAGGTGTGTTGATACCGCCCTCTTTACTGTATGCGGCAGGAACCTATCAGGAACAGGCTGTTGCCTCCTTGTTGGCACGCGTGCGTGATTCTGCCTTGGTGCATGGCGATATTCGCGCCCAACTCAGTACCTGCGCCTTGGGCGCACAGCGTATGCAGGCCTTGTGTGCAGAAATGGGGCACGAGCAGTGGTCGGCTTACTTACAGGCCATGCAGGCTTACGCCCAACGTTTGGCCGAAGCGGCGGTGGCGGATATTCCCGATGGCATTTACCACTTTGCCGATGTGCTCGATGACGATGGCCAAAGCGATGAGGCTGTCCCCATTCGGGCCGAGCTTACGGTTGAAAAGGCGCATATGCATGTGCGTTTCGATGCCGCACCCATGGTGGCTGGAAATCTGAACTGCCCCACCAGTGTTACCGCGGCCGCCGTTTACTACGTGCTGCGTTGCCTGCTGCCCGAACACACACCGGTCTGTGCAGGGGCTCTCAAACCGGTGACCTTTGAGGTGAATCCACGCAGCCTATTAAATGCTGAATCGCCAGCGGCAGTGGCCTTGGGTAATGTGGAAACCTCAAGCCGCGTGGTGGATGTGTTGCTGGGTGCTTTAGCCCAAGCCCTGCCGCAACGTATTCCAGCCGCCAGCCAGGGCACCATGAACAACCTGGCCATGGCTTCGAAAGCTCAACTCAAGATCAAACAGGACAAACAGCCCTGGAGCTATTACGAGACGCTGGCCGGTGGTTGTGGTGCCAGTGCGCTAGGCCACGGCGCTGATGTGCAGCATAGCCATATGACGAACACCTTAAATACGCCAGTGGAAATTTTAGAGCGTTTGTATCCTATGCGTATTCAGCGCTATGCCCAACGCAAAGGTTCGGGTGGTGAGGGCTTGCATGCCGGTGGTGAAGGCATTATTCGCGAATACGAGTTTCTCGCGCCTGCCCGCGTTGCTGTGCTTACCGAGCGCCGTCGTTATGCGCCGTGGGGTTTAGCTGGTGGCGGTACCGGGGCAATGGGCGAGAATCGACTCAATGGGCAGATTTTGCCGGGCAAGGCAGAGTTTGATGTGACTGTGGGCGATGTGCTGAGCATCGCGACCCCCGGCGGCGGTGCCTTCGGGGCAGAAGAATAGGGCGGAAAAAAGGTTTTAGACCAACGCTGCCTTACAAATGTTGGGAGGCAAAGTTGAAGCTGTCCATTTCGTCCCAGCGATTCACAATGCGGCAAAATAGCGAGGCGGTGCGTTCGGCATCGTAACCTGCCGAGTGAGCGTCTTCTTGTCGCCAACTTAAACCCGAAGCTTGCACGGCCCGCGCCAGTACGGTTTGGCCATAAGCTAAACCCGCCAAGGTGGCCGTATCGAAGGCGCTGAAAGGATGAAACGGGCTGCGTTTATAACCGGTGCGTTTGATGGTGGCGTTTAAAAACGACAGATCAAACATAGGGTTATGAGCCACCATAATGGCGCGTTGACAACGATGGGCTTTGACTGCCCGGCGGATGGGGCGTGAAATCTCGCGTAAAGCGTCCAGCTCGGGTTTGGCTTCGCGGAAGGGATGGAATGGATCGATGCCGTTGACTTCCAACGATTTAGGATTCAACTGGCTGCCGGGAAAGGGCTCGACATGACAGCTGATGGTTTCACCAGGGTAAAACTGACCCTTTTCATCCATCTCAATCATGCAGATAGCCACTTCTAACAGGGCGTCGGTCTCGGGGTTGAAACCACCTGTTTCCACATCTAAAGCCACGGGTAAAAAGCCGCGGAATCTGTCGCTAATTTGAGCCATAGTGTTCCTGCCTTCCGGCCGCACAGCATAATAGATTTCCTCGATAGACCCAAGGAATAATGCCTTTTTTTGACATGGTCACCTGCTTGAGAAGGTTTAGCATAAGCAAAAACCGTGCATGGCGATGTTGTGTTTTGTGTCGCAGGCCCCTGCTGTCGGTTGGCAGTCGAGATGGTTGCCACGGTTTTATAAGGCTTGCTACGGCGGGCCGAAAACGGTTAATTAGTGGTTTAAGTAAAGCGCTAGATCAATGGGTATTGGCTTTGCCGTATCGGTTTTGTAGCATTCGTTATGTAACCGTGCTTTAAAAGTGTATTCAAGAAAAGTGCATTCAAGCTTAGGTACAGCAGCTTAAATTAGGTTCTTAAGGAAGCGCCTTATGGATAAAAGCATTACTTCCGATACCGAGTCTGGCTCTAATGGCGCCGTGAGTACTGATACGGCCATGCCAGCATCGCAGGGTGCGGCGCATGCAACACAGCGCGAAGCCTTCGCGGGGCCTTTAGTGATTGGGATTTCCTCTCGGGCTTTGTTTGATTTGGCGGCTTCTCATGATGTCTTCGAAGCCGAAGGTTTAGCCGCGTATGCCGCTTATCAGCTGGCGCGCGAGAATGAGCTCTTGATAGCGGGGCCGGCATTTAATCTGGTACGCAAGCTATTAGCGCTTAACGACGACGACGTCGAGCACTCGGGCGTTGAGGTGGTGCTGTTATCGCGCAATAGTGCCGATACGGGTCTGCGTATTTTTAATTCCATCGAGCACTATGGCCTCGATATTAATCGCGCGGCCTTTACCAATGGCCACAGCCCGCATCGTTATATTCAGGCCTTTGGTATTCATCTGTTTCTCTCCACTCACGAATGCGATGTGCGTGCTGTCCTCGATGCTGGCTATGCGGCGGCCACTATTGTGCCGTCCACAACTGATAACGCCGATCCTCGGCAATTGCGTATTGCTTTCGATGGCGATGCGGTGGTGTTCAGCGATGAAGCCGAGCGCGTATATCAGCAAGATGGTCTCGACGCCTTCCACGCGGCCGAGCGCGATGCCGCCGAGCAACCGCTAAGCTCCGGTCCGTT
The DNA here is from genome assembly GCA_022360675.1 of Lysobacterales bacterium. Lineage (GTDB taxonomy): Bacteria > Pseudomonadota > Gammaproteobacteria > Xanthomonadales > Wenzhouxiangellaceae > JAKSCJ01. The sequence continues at coordinate 1,209 of JAKSCJ010000245.1, read as the reverse complement.
TAAATCGTTTCTGGAGGGTATTCATCAAATTCAGGCGGCGTATCCCATTGAAGAAAACCCCATTCGCACCGCTTTGGTTACCGCGCGCTCGGCCCCGGCTCATAAGCGGGTGATCTTAACTTTACGCTCCTGGGGGGTACGCTTGGATGAAGCCTTATTCTTAGGTGGCTCAGGCAAGGGCGATTTCCTCGCTGCCTTCGGTGCCGATATTTTCTTCGACGACCAGCGCAAACATTGCGATCACGCCAGCCAACATGTGGCCACCGGCCATGTACCCCATGGGGTGATGAACGGTGAATGAGGTCGCCAGCGCTAGCCAGTAAGCGGCGTGATTACTTCGTCTACAGGCTTCACAAAGATGAGGTGGATGTGAATGCGCACGTGCGAATATAAGCCCTTGTGCAGCTTCAGCATTGGTATTTACAAAAGTGCGAACAAATGGCTACTGGTTACACAGCTGAAAGGCTACAATAGGTTCTTTGAATAGTTTCGAGGCCCAGCCGTCCATGCACCGCTTAGACCCTACCGATTTATTTGAAGTGCGTTCCTTACTGACCGAAGAAGAACGCATGATCCAAGACAGTGTGGCTCGTTTTGTTGACGAAAAAGCACTGCCCATCATTGCCGACTGCTTCGAAGAAGGTCGTTTTCCGGCTGAGTTGATTCCTGAAATTGCCGATATGGGTCTTTTAGGTAGCTCTTTGGAAGGCTACGGCTGTGCGGGTTTGAACGCGGTTTCCTATGGTTTAATCTGCCAAGAACTTGAGCGTTGTGATTCGGGCTTACGCAGCTTTGTCTCGGTACAGTCTTCGCTGTGCATGTACCCCATTTATGCTTTTGGTAGCGAAGAACAAAAACAACGCTGGTTGCCCGATATGGCCGCCGGTAAAGCCATTGGTTGTTTCGGCCTGACCGAACCCCATGGCGGTTCTGATCCGGCGAACATGAAAACCCACGCCAAACGCGACGGTGACGACTGGATCATCAATGGCGCGAAAATGTGGATCACCAATGGCAATATTGCCGATTTGGCCATTGTGTGGGCGCAAACCGACGAAGGTATTCAAGGCTTTATCGTCGAAAAAGACATGGCTGGTTTCACCGCCCAAGAAGTGAAGCACAAAATGTCGCTGCGTGCGTCCATCACTTCAGGCCTGTTCTTCGACAACGTCCGCGTGCCCGACAGCAACCGTCTGCCCAATGTGAAAG
>JAKSCJ010000215.1 GCA_022360675.1 Lysobacterales bacterium | reverse complement strand
TGTTCAAACTGTTGATGTTTGAAATGCAAGCGAGTGCGTACTTGGTCGAGCTGTTGACTGAGTTCGTCGCGTTGATGGCGGTGTTTTTCAACGGCCTGTTCGCGTTGTTGCAGCCATTCTTTATGGAGTTGAATTTGTTCCTGGAAGGCTTCGCGGCTGTTTTGTAGGTTTTCGCGCAAACGCTGGGCTTGGTCATGGTTTTTTTGGGCCCAGTGGGTGCGGTTTTGTAACTGTTCCACCAGAGTATCGCAGAGAACCTTCAGCGTTTTCCGCTCATCTTCCAGCCACATGGTATTGCGTTTTAACTCGGCCACATCGCTACTGAGCGCAAGCTCGGGAACCGGGCCTGTAAGCGCTTTGGCTTCGCTTACAGGCCACAGCTGTTCGTACTGCGCCAACATGGCTGCCATGCTGTGATCGTTGAGTTGCTGAACCTGATGACGAATTTCGTTGAGAATTTCAGGTTCGTCGTACAGCTGTTGCAAGGTGCGCGCTAAAGCATCGGCGTTAGGTGCAACTAAGATGCCGTCTTCGTAGTCGTTAATGCGCTCAGCAAAACCGCCCAATTCTGTAGCAATAGGCACCACACCCAAAGACCACATTTCACTGAGGGTGTAGCTAAAAGTTTCCGGCACGATGGATAGCAATAAAGCGGCATCGGGTTGCAGCTCAGCCATGAGCTGGGGCAGTTGCTGTTGCTCGTAATTGGGAATGATATCAATACCGCTTTCACCCAATAGATGAAAGCCATTACGGTCGCAACCCAGCAGCGTAATCTGGGCGATCGCTTTCAGCTTTGGCAGCGCTCCGCGCAGTAAATTCAGGCCTTTGTGTGGGCTGAAGCGTCCGGGAATCACCAAGCGCAGGCGGCGATCACGACGTACTCTGGGGGCCACTTCAGTGGCGTTTTGGCGCCACGCCGGCAGGCCGTGGCCGATGACTTCGATATGCGCTTTGAGTGCCGGATTCAGCTCGCTAATAATGCCAGCTGCGCTATGAGTAGGCGCGGCTAGCTTAATATTTGGCCCCAGGCAGTGCTCGGTCCACACCCGGCTCAATTGCTGCCATTGCTCCAGCTCGGCCTCGCTGAATTCACGCTTAGGATGATCGGCAAAGGCTTGGGCTAAGGCGTAATCGACGGTTTCTTTTTCGGCGTCTTCGTGGCGGTACGGCAGTGGGTTGACCGATAACAGCGGCCACGAGGGGTAAAAGTCATGTAGTGCATACACACAAGGCAAACCCGTGCGCAGCGCCTCTAAGCTGTGGCCAATGATCGACGAGACCAGTAGGCGTTGAATACGGTATCGCTGCAAGATCCAGTCGAGAATCTGCTGGTACTGCGGATGCGAAACTCGTGTTGCCGTAATGGCCGGTGTGAGCTGGAATTCACGAATTAACACGGCTTCGTCCAGCTTGGCATCGTAAACATAGAGTGCCAATTGACAACCGTAGCGTGCGCGTTGCCAGTCGCCTTGCGAGCGCAAAATGTAATGCTGATGTTGGTCGTCGTGGCGGCACCAATCCAACAACCAGCGGTTCACACCACCGCCCCAGCTATGCGTCACATGCAGCAGTGCTGGCGCTTTGGGAATGTGGAGCTGGGTGATGTTGTCTTCTAACACGCGCCGTATTTCGGTGCTTAAACGGGCGAAGCTTTCGCTGGGCGCGGCTTGCCAACGCTGTTCGGGTCGTGTTTGGAAAACGGGAAAGCGCGGATCGTCCAAATAGATGTCGTCGGCTAATTCTATGCGAAAACCGTATAACTCAGGGTCTTGGGCCTGTGGCCAGGTTTCGCGTTGCGCTAAACGTTTGGCTGCATCGGGGCGCAGCAAGATACGATCCTGAGGAAACGCGGGCACCGGCGATAAACTGCCATCGGCCAGCGTGCTCACCAAGGTGTGCAGTTGATCGCGTTGCTCAATGGCCGGCGGCTCGGGGTGATCTTGAAAAGGATTAAAGCGTTCGTCGGCGTTGCTTAATACCGTAATGCCATCCACCGCCTTTGGCGCATGGTTTAGCTGTTGAAACCAGCGCTGCACTAAGCGGGCATCCACCGCAACTGTGGCGTGCACCAGCAGTAAGGTTTTTTGTGGATATTGAGCCAGAGCTTGGCGCAGAGCCAATTGGCGCGCTTGTGGATGGTCGCCCTGCCAGCGCACAAAAACGACGGCTGGGGATGAGGAAGCTGAGCTTGGATCGGGGGTTACGGTATTCACAAATTCTTCAGTGTTCACCAAATGGTTGCCGCGGCTATGCAAAAAGCCGTCGTATCATCGCATCTGTTTCCACAGACGGTGCGGTGCGTCGCGATTATCGTTTAAGCTAAAGCGCTTGTCACCCCATCGCCATAGAATGACCACGCGAAAGAAAGCCAGCAAAAAACGCACGAGCCGAAGCAGTACGGCCAGCACCAGTGCTTCTAGCCCGAAAAAGGCCAGCAAAAGGGCCACTAAAAAAACGGCGGCGAAGACAACAAAACCACGGAGCCGGGGATCAAAGCGACGTGGCTCCAGCACTGCTCAGTCCAGTTTCCGACGCCGTTTGTTAGGTTGGTTACTGCGATGGTTTTGGCGCTTTTCCGTGGCAGGCTTGGGGTTTGCCATCGGTTTGTTGGCACCGGCGTGGTATATCTTGGAAAAAGATGTAGTGGCGCGTTTTGCCGCGCGTAGTGTGAATCAACCCAGCCGCGTGTACGCTCGTGCCTTAGAGCTATACCCCGGCGCGCCACTCACCGCCAATCAATTCGCCCGCGAGCTTAGCTTTGCCGATTACCGCGAGGGCGATGTGCGGCAGCCGGGACGCTTCGAGCAAATCGACAATGGCTTTCGTGTTCATACCCGCCCGTTTCATTTTATCGATGGCAAACAAACCGCCCAGCGTTTGCAGATTACCTTCAGTGGTTCACGTATTGGCAATATCAAAGATTTGGCCAATGGGCAAAACGTCAGTTTAGGGCGTCTTGATCCGGCGGAAATTGCATCGATTTACCCGCTCAGTGGTGAAGATCGAAATCACACTGCCTTGGCCGCTTTTCCACCGCTATTAGTGTCGGCGATCCAGGCGGTGGAAGACCGCCAATTCAAACATCATCCCGGTGTCGACGTGCGCGGGCTACTGCGCGCTGTGCTGACCAATGTGCTCAGGCGTGGGCTGCATCAAGGGGGTAGCACTATTACCCAGCAGCTCATAAAAAATCTCTACCTGAGCCCGGAGCGCACATTCTGGCGCAAATTTAATGAAAGCATCATGGCGGTGGCTTTGGAGCGGCACTTCGACAAAGGTGCCATTTTAGAAGCCTACTTAAATGAAGTGTATTTGGGCCAGAACGGCGCGCATCCGGTGCATGGCTTCGCCCGCGCTGCTGATGAATATTTTGGTATCCCAGTGCAATCGTTAAGTCCGGCCCAGGTCGCTTTGCTGGTGGGAATGGTGAAGGGGCCGTCTTGGTATAACCCGCGTAAACAGCCCGATCGCGCCTTAAAACGGCGTAATCAGGTGCTACGTATGATGTACGACACCGGCTTGATTAGCGCTGCGCAATTGAAGCGTAATCAAGAATCGGCCTTGGGGGTTCAAGCCACCAAGCAGCGTTCTCGCCGTGGCCGCTACCCGGCTTTTATCGATTTGGTTCGACGCCAGCTGCGACAGGATTACCAAGATACCGACCTCAGCCAAGAGGGCTTGCGCATTCTCACAACACTGGACCCTGTGGCTCAAGAAGATGCCGAGCGAGCACTGAGTCGAGGCCTTGATGAGAGCAATAATGCGCAGCTCCAAGGTGCCGTGGTGTTGGTGGCACCGCAAAGTGGCGATGTGGCCGC
>JAKSCJ010000105.1 GCA_022360675.1 Lysobacterales bacterium | reverse complement strand
TCCCTGCGGGTTTGGTGCTGTACTGGGCAACCAACGCCATCAGTTCCTTAGCTCAGCAGTGGTATATCACCCGTCGTATTGAACGCGAAGGCTAAACAAGACACCATTTGCGCTGCCGCCACGGCTCCTGGTCGTGGCGGCGTTGGCGTGGTCCGTGTCTCGGGCCCGCTGGTTCCTCATCTGATTGCCCACTGGTTGCAACGCGACTTGCCGCCACGCCGGGCGGTACTCTGCGATTTCAAAGGCGCCCAAGGGCAAGTCATCGATCATGGCTTGGCTTTATACTTTCCCGCGCCCCATTCCTATACCGGTGAAGCGGTTTTAGAGCTACAGATTCACGGCAACCCGCTGTTGCTTGAAACGCTCGTTCAACGCTTAATTCAATTGGAATGCCGCCGCGCTGGACCGGGCGAATTCACCCAACGTGCGTTTTTAAACGAGCGCATGGATCTTGCCCAGGCCGAGGCCGTTGCCGACATCATTAATGCCAGCAGCATGCAAGGTGCCCGCGCCGCCCAACGTAGCTTAGAAGGTGTGTTCTCGCGCGCGGTGCATCAATTAATGGAAGACCTCGTTTCGCTGCGGATCTATGTGGAAGCGGCGTTGGACTTTCCTGATGAAGATATCGACTTCTTAGCCGATGGCCAGGTGTTGAATCAGCTGGATAAAGCGACCGAAGATCTACAAGCACTCCTCAAAAAAGCGCAGCAAGGGCGCATCTTAAACGACGGCTTACGCATTGCCATTGTGGGTAAACCTAATGCGGGTAAATCCAGCTTATTAAACGCTTTAAGCGGTAACGATCGGGCCATTGTCACGCCCATTGCGGGCACCACACGTGATGTCATCAGCGAGCGCTTGCATATTGGTGGCTTACCCATCGAACTGCTAGACACCGCAGGCCTGCGTGAAACCGACGATATCGTCGAGGCCGAAGGCGTGCGCCGCACCGAGCGTGAGTTGTCCCAAGCAGATTTGGTACTCTGGCTGCTGGACGATAGCGAAGTGATCGATGCCGAATCTTTAGCTGCCCAGCGCCCACGCACCGATGCACCCATCATCACCATTCACAACAAAATCGACCTGACCCAAGCTTCAGCACGTCAACAAAATCATCACGAAATCTGGCTCTCTGCCAAACACAGCGAAGGTTTAGAACTACTTCAGGCTGCCATCTTGCACCACGCCGGTTTGCAAGAAGAGCACCACAGCGATTTCAGTGCCCGTGCCCGTCATGTGGATATTCTAGAAAGTGCCAGTGAACAACTGGAGCTAGCGCGCGTCCAGCTGGTGGATTTTGCCGCCGGTGAATTACTGGCCGAAGAATTGAAACTCACCACCGACTTACTGGGCGAAATCACCGGCAAGATCAGCAGCGATGAACTCTTAGGGCGTATCTTCAGCTCGTTTTGTATCGGTAAATAGGCTTAGTTATCTTGCACTTAAATTGTTGTTTTAATTATAAATTAATAGCAAACTCATCATAACTTCGCGATCACCCATTCGCTTCGTTTATTCCTTGATCCCCGCTGATCTAGATCTCTACTGCCATCCCTTACGCTCTGAAATTAGCCAAGCACTAAACCCAAGCCCGGTCTGAAAGGCCGCTTTAGCTTATCCACAGTCTTCATTGGATAAGCCAGTTTTGCCCGCCATTTTTTCGTTATGCGATGTTTTATCCACAATTTCAGTGTGAATCTGCACAACAAAGCGGCTTTCCTATGCTTTAGAGACCCGGAAGGCACGTTTTTTTGTCGATTTTTTTCGGCGTTACTAGTTTTTAATAGATATATAGAAAATAGTAGTAGTAAGCTTATTCACAGGTGTGAATAAATCTTTTTTTCACAATGTTTATCAATGCTTTAGAGTATTTTTTGTCGCGCTGAACTCTGTTTTCTACTTGTTGGGCAGTTGTGGATAAGCTGGGGGCATTTGAGAAGATTGGTTTTTATCCACAAGTCATCAACAAATCACTCATGGGTTTGCACGGAATTTATGCAAAAACTGTTCACAGGGCTTTTGGGAATAAGCTGTGGATAAGTTATTCGTGTGCATTGATCACCGTATAGCCAAGCATTTAAGTATTTGATTTTTAATACTGCTGAGGAAATGGTGCGGTACTGGGTTTGTAGCTCCTGAGCGCTTGGCTGTGCGCTTTGCAGGTGGTAGGTCGAAGAAGGTTATGAAAAGGGTTTGCCGATAGCTGAGCATGGCTTACAGCGCGTTTAAATGAAGAGCGCTTAAGGAAAATTGGGCGTTACTCAGGAAGGGAAGGCGCGCAATAGGGACAAAATTGTGGATAACTCTGTGGGTTAGTGGGCAGTTATACACAAGCGGCAGCGTTATATGCCGAAAAAACCAGGCACTGGCAGCCAATAATGCGGTGTAAGTGTGCAGGGATGGGGTTGTTGAGGGCTTGAGAGCGGGCAGGCTCGTAGCCCCTGTGGAGACATATACCACAGGGGCCAAAAGCGCTTATGTGCGTACTGGATGGCGCTGGTACGCGATTAGCGCTGGGTTAGCCAAGCGGCTTCGTGGTCGTTTACTAGGCCGTTTTTTGCGTTTTAAAGCGAATACCACGCTCAACACAGTATTGACGCCAATGTTGCCATTGTTCATCGGTGATGCCGAAAGCCGCTAAATTAAAGGGCGCTAGGCGTGCCAGGTCGTTGATGGTTTCCTGGATGAAGGCATGGCGTTGGGTTTCGGGAATATGATGGCTGGCCCAGTTGCTGATGTAATGCTTGAAGCTATCGATAGCACCGGGTTTGCTGGTGATATCCCGAATCAAATGGCGTCGTTGCTGGCGATACCGGATGCGCACGGTATCGGCACAGGCGCTTTGCTGCCCGGCGCGAAAATGCTGGCAGTCTTGCTCGTAGGTTTGAACATAGAGCTGGGCCAGGCGGCTGACGTCGTTTTTCTCTAACAGCAGACTAAACGCAGTTTCGTAATCGTCGCGTTGGCAGGCGCTGAAGATGATCGGCGGTAGTTGGTGCCGAATTAACGGTAAATTTGCCGCCGCCCGGGCGGTGGCCGCATTAGCGCTGTGGAACGGGGCGATACGCGTAATGTAGGCCAGCAGAAATAAGCTCTGCTCGAAAGGATTCCGAATCTTTTGCGCCAAATTCAGCAGGCTGCGTAATTGCTGCGCCACATTGCTGTCTTGGCCATCGTGATGATGGCTGGCTTCGCCGGGGAGTCGTCGATAGGCCCCTTGGTATTGGCTATCGATTAAACCATCACTCAGCAAATAATTAATACCGCGCAAGCGCTCGCCGCTGACTAAGTCCTGGCTGGCGCTGGTGGGGTGATCGATGGCCAAACCATTGGCTTGACCTTTGAGTGCAAACAGCGTGCGGCAGCTTTCGAGCTGGTTCAAGCTGCGGACCTGGTCGCGATCTAAAGAGGCGCTATCGTTTAAACCTTCATACCACAGCCTTTCGGTTTCGCCGTGGCTGCATTGATTGCCGTCTAAACGGCCAGAATGGTAGGCCGCATCAATGATGCCGTGGTCATCCAGTGTGAGGCCAAAATTAACCAGTGCGGCGTGATTTTGCAGGCGCTGATACTGAGCGCTGGATAAATAACTGGTGTGGTTCGCTTCGTAGCTTTGTAATTGCGGCTGGTTGCCCACGGGGCTGATGTGGTCGGCGTTATCTGCGCTCCAGGCGCGTTGGTGCATATTGCCCACATGGATCTCGGTGCTCATTCCGGGGTGTTGCCCGGCGGCATCGGAGATAACGTAACGGCGCCCTTTCTTTTGCCCGTATGCACGTGCAAAGCCGGTGTCGACCAAGCGACTTAACCAGCGCCTTAGTGTGCGTTCTGGAATTTCCAGGCCTTCGCCAATTTCCGAAATTGACGCCGGGCGGCTCAGCTCACGCAGCCGCTCTTTCACGAGGGGGATTTGTCGAGTCATACCTCTGCCAGTCCATTGTTCATTTCGTTCACTTGCCGGAACGATTTGGCCGAATTTGTTTATTTATTTATCGGTAAGGGCCATCTTACCACTTTACGGCCACTTAAAATCGATGTCATGCAGTATCGGTATGAGGCGGAAGGCCCGCCGGCAAGCTGTTCGATGACTGAATGACTAGGAGATAAGGACTCGTTGTCGTGTCCGTTATTTCCACTTCCCTGTGTAAGAATCTTACCGATAAATCAGTAAGAATAAAGCCATATTTGCGCCCGATTTGAATTGAACAAGGGACGCTTGGCAATATATGCCGTGTTTGTCACTTTATAACTGATCACCCAAGTGGCTGATTCGGTCATACAAGGACGCATGCAGGCTTTTGATGTCCAAGGCATAATGCCTGTTTTCGCTGGTAAGGATAATGCGTATGAGTTCCACGGAGATCCACAATGTGGTGAGCGCCGTCACCTACGCGCAGGAATACGATCACGGCGTGATTGCGGTGGATGCGGCGATGCTACGCCCGCGGATGGTGAGCGCGTACATCGTTAAATGCGGCGAAAAAGCAGTGATTATTGAAACCGGTACTCAGCATTCGGTACCACATATTCTCACCGTCTTAGCGCGCCACGAGATCCCGCCGGAGCAAGTGGCCTATATCATGCCTACCCATGTGCATCTGGATCACGCCGGAGGCGCCGGTGAGTTGATGCAACATTGCGCCAATGCCGAGCTGTTAGTACACGAACGGGGCCTGCGCCATCTCATCGATCCCAGCCGCTTAGAGCAAAGCGCACGCCGGGTGTATGGCGATGAGATCTTCGATCGCCTGTATGGCGCGGTGATTCCCGCACCAGCCGAGCGCAGCCGTGCGGTGCAAAATGGCGAGGTGTTGGTATTAAATGGCCGCCGCTTCGAGTTTCTCGATACGCCAGGTCACGCCAAGCATCATTATTGTGTCTGGGATGAAAGCAGCAAGGGCTGGTTCACCGGTGATACCTTCGGTTTGTCGTATCGTGAATTGGATACAGAGCGCGGTCCATTTATATTCCCTACCACCACACCCATCCAATTTGACCCCGAAGCCATGTCACAATCGGTGAAAACCATGCTGGCACGGTCACCCGAATGGATGTATTTAACCCATTATGGGCGGGTAGGTCAGGTGGCGTACTTGGGTGAACGCTTGCTCAGTGGTATTAATCAGTTAGTGGCAATGGCCGAACAGGTGGCTGAAGACGACGATAGGGATCAATCGCTCAGGCGCTTAATTCGTAATTGGTTGCGTTGTGAGCTCAACGAGCACGGCTGGGTGGGCGACAACCACCAATGGCGATTGTTACTTGAACCCGATATCGATCTCAATGCCCAAGGCTTATTGCACTGGCTGAGTCAGCGCGAGAGTTAATGACCCAAGGCGTCTAGCAAGCGTTGGTGTTGATCACTTTGGTGTTCGTCTTTAATAAGGGGGGAAGGTGTTGTGCCGGCGCAAGCGAGCACAGCATCGATCATAACAATTAAGGCATCAATTACAGAGGAAGCAAGCCGATGAAGGCCTGGTGGCGTAAAAGCGCGCCCGAGGAACAAGTGTTCCACATTACAACAAGAGCCTTGGACAGTCGAAACATGCAGCTTTTGCGCACCACCTTGGCGGTGTTGCGCTTGCCAGAAACCTGGCGCTACGACGCAGACGCCACCGATGGCGTTGTGCTGGTGGATATCGACACCCAAGAAGGTAAAGGCAAATGGCGCGAGCTGTTGGCGGGCGGGCGCTTTTATCGTGTGGTGCCGCTAACACGCAATAATGAACTACGCCAGTTTGCCAATGGCTTGGCTAAGCCATTGCGGGCAAAACCGTTGGAAGATCTGCTGCGTGAACTGGGGGCGGAACTTAGTAGCTTAGCCGAAGAACTCAAGGGCGATGAGGACACCGCAGCACGCCAGTTATTACTATGCGAAGCCATGGTGCAATCGCCCCATGATCGTTTTGGTGTGCATTTACCCGATGGTCATTGGTTTTATGTAGAGCGCGACAAAGATCGCCTATACGCGGCGGGCGGTTTAGATAGTTTGCTCGACAGTCTGTTTCGTCCTTTGCACCGCGGTGCCATTAAACCGGTGAAGCTGCGTCCCGAAAGCTTTGTCAGTGGCCCCAGCAGCGAAAGCTATTCGCTTAGTTTATTGCTGTGGTCGGCCGTACAAAGTCGGGAAGAAGCGGCGAAT
>JAKSCJ010000062.1 GCA_022360675.1 Lysobacterales bacterium | reverse complement strand
TCCACAAAGGCACCAAAGTTGGTGACATTACTCCCCTGCCCTTCCAACACCATGCCGGGATGCAGATCGGAGATTTTCTCCACGCCTTCCATGAATTCAGCCGCTTTAAATTCCGGACGTGGATCGCGCCCCGGTTTTTCCAATTCCAGCAAAATATCGGTAACGGTGGGCAAGCCGAAGCGTTCGTCGGTGTAATCTTTAGGGCGTAGCGCCTTCAAAAAGCGGGTATCACCTATTAATTGCTCCACCGAGCGGCCATTTTGCGCGGCGATGTTATGCACTAAATCGTAGGATTCCGGATGCACCGCCGAGCCATCGAGCGCTTCGCCACCATTCATGATGCGTAAGAAACCCGCACACTGCTCGAAGGTTTTCGGCCCCAAACCGGGCACCTTCAAAATATCTTTACGTGACAAAAAGGCACCGTGCTCGTCGCGGTAGCTCACCACGGCTTCGGCCAGGCGCTGGCTTAAACCGGCTACACGGGCCAATAAGGCCGCCGAGGCCGTGTTCACATCGACACCCACAGCGTTCACACAGTCTTCCACCACGGCTTCCAGGCGGCGCGCTAAGGAAATCTGATTTACATCGTGCTGATACTGACCCACACCAATGGCTTTAGGTTCGATCTTCACCAGCTCGGCCAGTGGATCTTGCAGACGCCGCGCGATAGAGACCGCACCGCGGAAGCTCACATCCAAGCTGGGGAATTCCTTCGCCGCCAGTTCCGATGCCGAATACACCGAAGCGCCCGCCTCACTCACCACCAATTTCGATAAGCGCTGGCCTGAACAAGCTTTCAACACATCGGCCGCGAAGCGATCGGTCTCGCGACTGGCCGTACCATTACCGATACTCATTAACTCCACCTCGTGCTTGCGGCACAGGTGAATAATGGTTTCTAAGCTTTGGGCATACTGCTTTTGCGGTTGATGGGGGAAGATGGTGGTGTGTTCCAATAAACGCCCGGTGTGGTCCACCACGGCAATTTTCACGCCGGTGCGCAAGCCCGGATCCATGCCCAGAATCACTTTCGGGCCCGCCGGTGCGGCCAACAGCAGGTCTTTCAGATTATTGGCAAACACCTTAATGGCTTCTTCTTCTGCGCGTTCGCGCACACTCACCATCAAAGCGGTTTCTAAATGGGGATGCAGTTTTTCGCGCCAAGCCGCGCGTGCGGTTTCCACCAGCCATTCATCAGCCGGGCGCCCCTGGTTTTTAATGCCCCAGTGGCGGGCCAAACTGCGTTCACCGTAATCGGGGCGATCATCTTCTTTGGCTGGGTCCAGCACCACGGTGGGTAATAACACCCCTTCAGAACGCCCCCGGAAAATAGCCAGCGCACGATGCGAAGGCACTTTGTGCCAAGGCTCGCGATAGTCGAAATAATCGCGGAATTTACTATCGGGATCGTCCTTGCCCCAAATGGCCCGCACACACAACCACGACTCTTCTTCCATGTGCTCGCGCAAGCGCCCCACCAGGTCGGCATCTTCACTGAAACGCTCGACCAAAATAGCGCGCGCACCTTTTAACGCGGCGGCTGTGTCGGTAATTTCGGCTTCGGCATTCAGATAATCGTTGGCCGAGGCTTCAGGGTTAAGCTGGGGGTTTTCCAGTAGGGCATCGGCCAGCGGCTCTAAACCGGCCTCGCGGGCAATTTGCGCCTTGGTACGACGCTTGGGTTTGTGCGGGCGGTATAAATCTTCTAGCCGACTTTTGGTCTCGGCCTCGTTGATGGCAGCACGGAGTTCGTCGCTGAGCTTGCCTTGTTCATCGATACTTTTCAAGATAGCGCCACGGCGGTCTTCTAACTCGCGCAAATACGACAAACGCTCTTCCAGCATCCGTAGTTGCGTGTCGTCTAGCCCACCCGTGGCTTCTTTACGATAACGGGCAATAAAAGGCACGGTGGCGCCATCGTCTAACAGGTTCATAGCGGCGTTGACCTGCTGCGGGGCAACCACCAGCTCGGCGGCGATAATCTGATCAATCGATTGCATGGCTTCCGCTTTAAGAGTCGTCAATAGAAAGCGGCTAAGCTTAACCTAAACCACTGCTACGACTCACTCTTTTATCTCGCTGCAAAATGAGGTAAGGGCCGGGTGCCGTGGTTACAAATGCTCACAATCGGCGGCTTAAGCGCACGCTCAATCGCGATTTGAATCGCCGCCATTTGCGGATAACTCCAGCCGTGCTAACCTCGCGAGCTTGCCGAAAAATTTGAGGGAGATTACCGTGCGACGTTTTTGCTTTACGAACCTGGCCCTTTTAGCCTTTGTTATCAGTAGCGTGTTTTCAATGCCGATCTGGGCACAAAATGGCCAAAACGAGCATCTGTACCAAATCACTCTGCTGCGAGCCGCACCAGGTAATTTACAAGGACTGCTAAACCAAACGCGCCAGCAAAAAGCCAGCTCTGAGAAAGGCATGATCATCATGCGCCACAGCCAGGGCGATCATTGGGACTTAATGCTGCTGCAACCGGCAGGCGAAGGCATACCTAAAACCACCGATTACAGCCCCATCGTGCATTATCAGCACGATTTCTTGGCCAGCGCCCCCAATAGCTGGAGCGATCTTCAAGCACGCAGCAAAGACGCCGGAATTTTCCATATCGAAATGTTCCACGCTGCCGCCGGTCGCCGCGCCGAGCTGCATCGCCAACGCGAAATGGAAAACCTGTACTACAACGCCACCGAGCGCGCGGGTAACGCTATTTTCACCACCCGTTTTGGCAGCGATGTCGATTACTTCACCGTGGGTTTCTACCGCGATATGAAAGATTTCGCCACCGACCCCGATTTACCCAACGAACGCTTCGAGAAAGCCGCCACCGACGCCGGCTTCAGCGCACGTGATCAAATCGGCTTATATTTGCGCGAACTGATTATTAGTCATCACGACACCTTAGCCACCAAGGTCGATTAAAGCGTAACAACAACGCTCCGACTTGGATCAAGGCCGATGACAACAACACAACCATGACCATGGTCAGCAGGCAACATCATGAGCGATAACACACCGTCATCTAACCCTGAACCACTACCCACATTAAGTGGTCAACGCCTAGCCCTGCGTATGCTCAACGAGCAGGACATCGACGATTTATATCGAGTATTTTCTTCACCCGAAGGTTTACGCTACTGGAGTTGGCCACCGTATACCCAGCGCCAACAGGCCGTGGCCTTATATGAAGACATCATCGATTGTTGGCAACAGCAAAGCTTGTTCCAATGGGGCATCGAGCACTTGGAGTCGGGGCGCATCATGGGCACCACCACCTTGGCCAGCCTGGATCGCTCCAATGGTCGTTGTGAAATCGGCTTTATCTTGCATCCCGACTATTGGCGTCAAGGCATGATCAGCGAAGCCCTGCCCCTAGTCATTAACCATGCCTTTGGCACCTTAAAAATGCGCCGTATTGAGGCCGATGTGGATCCAGCCAACGAGGCCAGTTTGCGTACCTTAGAACGTATGGGTTTTCAGCGCGAAGGCTTAGCTCGCGAGCGCTGGCAGGTCAATGGTGAAATCCAAGACAGCGTGATGCTGGGCTTGCTGCATCACGAATGGCCGCCAGCAGCTTAACTGCAATCCAATCAACTTTCGTCTTCAGTAAGAAAGCCTGTCACTGCGCAGGCTTTCACTGCATCCCAGATCTATCATTTGCCAGGAGGCAACATCTATGAGTATCAAGAAGGTCAACATCAACGAAAAATTCGCCTTAATCAACAAGCACTGGGATCCTAAAATTGCCGGTGAGTTAAATGGTCAACATATTCGTCTGGCCAAGTTAAAAGGCAGTTTCGATTGGCATCATCATGAGCAAGAAGACGAGATGTTCTTGGTGGTTTCAGGCCAGCTTGATATGCATCTGCGTGATCAAATTATTACATTGGACGAAGGTGAGTTCCTCATCGTGCCCAAAGGTGTAGAACACAAGCCTGTGGCCGAAGAAGAGGTTCAAGTATTGCTGTTTGAGCCTGCCGCCACTTTAAACACCGGCACCGATGTCACCGAGCGCACGGTTCATCCCGATTGGATTTAAACCCGTCCACCATCAGACTTAGCGGCCCTACACCGTATCGATACTTAAGGATCAGCACCCCCCATGCCCAGAAACGTTGAAATTAAAGCCCGCGTCGACACCCCCGAAGCCTTATTGGAAAAGGTGAAACAACAAAACCCACATCATCACGAAGAACTACATCAAACCGATACCTTCTTCCACAGCGGTAAGCCTGAAGGTCGGGTGAAACTGCGTGAATTCAGTGACGCGAAGGCACAGTTGCTCTCGTACGATCGTAGCGACCAAGAAGGTCCTAAGATGTCGACTTACTCGCGTTGCGAAATCGACGATGCCGTCGGTTTAAAAGCCACCTTAGAACATGCCTACGGCATCAAAGGCGTGGTTGAAAAAGTACGCCACGTTTATTTGGTGGGCCAAACTCGCGTGCACTTAGATGAGGTGAAAAACCTGGGTCACTTCATGGAACTCGAAGTGGTGTTAGAAGATGAACAAAGCTTGGAACAGGGCGAGGCCATTGCTCAGGATTTAATGCAAAAGCTGGGTATTGAGTCTAAGGATTTAATCCAGGGCGCGTATATGGATTTATTGTTGAAACAAGCTTAGTCGTAGGCTTTTGTGTTCTCGATAAAAACCCGCGCTTTATTCTACCAGCACCTCATATACCCGCCCATGGGGTGCCGGTAATG
>JAKSCJ010000373.1 GCA_022360675.1 Lysobacterales bacterium | reverse complement strand
CCAGGGAAATACCGCTTCGGTGGCGTAGGGCAGCCACTTCCATGGGCGATTCAGATAACGGTGGCTCCAACCCAAAATCGTGGCTAACCATGCACAGGCGTTAATGGTAAGCACCGCGTAAATGAGGACGTAATCCCACTCGGTGAGTTCCTCGGGTAATACCTCGCGCCCCCATAAAATCAAGCCATAGCACAGCAGCGCGACAACCAAAGTGAACCAGCGCTTAGTGCCCAGTTGCTGCCACCAGTGTTGGGCACGGCTCAGCACAAAACCCATGCTGAAGATGCTGAAATACTGAGCGTGTAAATACCAATCTTCGAAAAAATTATGGGTTTCATCGAAGGTCCGATCCATCTGCCAAGCCAGTAAAAACAGCCATCCACAAGCCAGAGCCAAATACGGCCATACTGAAGCAGTGCGTAGACGCGCTAAGCCACCTGCCAAAGGCTGCCAGCGCAAAGCCACACTGAATCCTGACCAAATCAGCGAATACGCCAAGGCATAGGGCAAAAACCACAGATGATTCCAAGTCCAGCCGAAATCCCAGCCATCAAAAGCATCCACCGGCCAGGGCTGCAAACTCAAATAACGGGTGTAAAACTCCCAATAGCTGTAATCGAAGGCACCATTGGCGCTGCCTTGGAAATAGGCCTGGGGTGCCACCACCACAACCATGCCAAACAATAAAGGTGGCAATAGTCGTTTAATGCGTGAACCCGCCACTTGGGCTGCCGAATATTTCTCCAGCATGAAAGCCACGGCCATCCCCGAGATCAAAAACAGCAGCTCCATACGCCATTGATTGCTTAAAATCATCAGGCGTTTGAGTCCATCACTGAGGTGCTCGCTCTTTACATGCCAACCCCAATCGGCCACATAAAACATGCCGCAGTGATACAAAATTAACAGGCCAAAGGCCAACACGCGCAGGGTGTCGATATCGTAACGGCGGCCTTGATTGGTGCTCTGCGGTGCCATCTGTTGCCAAGCTGTGCTCATGATTCCATCCAAACGTTGAAAGCTGATACATTGGATAAAAATCAGCAACTTAAGAATCATCTTTGGGACTAATCAACGCCATTTTGTGACCAAATACCCTGGGTAGTGACGAAATTCATCGCCCGCGCTCTGCTCCATAGCGATACCAATCTGCTCGACAGCGCCGCCATCAGGCCTACAATGTGGGCTCTCATAGACAGCCAGACTCAGGTGCCCACCCACCATGACACTCGCCTTTTATTTGCGTCACCACAAAACTTTTGAACTGGGCTTTTGGATTGGCTTGCTACTGATTAGTGTGATCAGTAACAGCCTGGTGGTGTCGCTTGATTTGCAGCGGCTAGGCCAAGAGGTCGATGCTTGGGAACCCTGGGTTTGGGAAGGCAGCAGTAATTTATGCATTTTGCTACTGGTGCCCATGGTGCTGTGGGCCAGCCAGCGCTTTAGCCTGAATCTGGGCCAGCTCGATCAACAATGGCAGCTTTGGTGGCGGCATTTAGGCATACACCTGGGCTTTGCCTTGTTGTTTTCCGTACTGCATGTAAGCGCCATGGTGACGATGCGCAAGCTGGTGTATTGGAGCGTGGAGCGAAACTACGATTTTTCGCCCTGGTTCCAAGAGTTTCTCTACGAGTTATTGAAAGATAGCCAAACCTACGCCTATTTTCTCATCATCATTTACACCTACAACTTTATTCTCAGGCGTTTACAGGGCGAGGCCAGCCTGCCTGCCACCAACGACAACACCCAAGAAGCCGCCGATCGCTTTTTGATCAAAAAACTGGGGAAAGAGTTTTTGGTGAAAGTCAACGATATCGACTGGCTGGAAGCGGCGGGTAATTACGTTACCCTGCATGCCCATGGTCAGTTGTATCCACTACGTGGAACCATGGCCAGTATGGAAAAGCGTTTACAAGATCAAGGCTTTTTGCGTGTGCATCGCAGCGCTATCGTTAATTTGGAGCGCGTGGCGCAAATCGAGCCCACCGAAAACGGCGAAGCACGCGTTCATTTAAACAACAAGACGCAAGTACCAGTGAGCCGGCGTTATCGCCAGCAATTAAAAGAACGTTTTCAACACGGCTACGCCTAAGCGCTGCTACACAGGTGAGCGTGGTCATGGAAATCGTTTTAGTGAAAGCGGTCGTGCGGGAAAAGAAAAAAGGAGCCCTCCTGAATGAAGAAGCGGGGGGTGCTTCTGGGGAGAGTGTAGGGGGGCTCCTGCACAAAACCACTCAGCTGAGCCAGAGGTACGAGCTTTTGGGAAGCTGAGCGGTTAATTCAACACACAAAAACATTCACTGATGCGTTCGTAAACATCAGCCCATGCTTAAGCGCGCGCATGATGCCGTGCCAAAGACACCATGTCATCCGCCTTAAGGCGGATAGCCAACAGTTACTGCATCCTGCAGCCGGCGTAAGATACGCTGAACGATGCACATAATAAAGTGCTAATGAAAATAAAATTGCATTGTGATCTTAATTTTGGAAGCGCCCTTATTTTCTGCTACGAATAAGGTTTTTTCCTGATAAATTGGCTGCCAATTTTGCACAAAAAAAATCACCCCTTAGAGACCTGTTATGGCTGTTAATCTTCGTTCTTTATTCAGCATTTCGCGCCCGCATAATCGTTATCGAGACAATGAGCGCTTAAGCTTGGACGATTGCGGTATTGAAATGCTGCAAATGCAGCTCGAAAGTGATCGTGGTCGTATTATTCAGTCGGCAGCGGTGCGGCGCTTACAACAGAAAACTCAGGTCTATCCCTTAGAAAAAAACTCGGCCGTGCGCAGTCGCCTGACCCACTCCATGGAAGTCATGCAAACCGGGCGGCATATCGTGCAAACCATCTATCGCCGCTTAGGAGCCCAGGCCAAAAGCTTTGGTTTGGAAGGCTTAGAACGCCCCATTGAATCATTAGTGGAAATGGCCTGCTTATTACACGATGTGGGTAACCCACCTTTTGGGCATTTCGGTGAAGCGGCGATCTCCCAATGGTTTCAAACCCATTTGCCTCAATTACCCGCCTTTGCCCAAACCAAGCTCAACACCGAAGGCGACACCGACCAGCAGCAACTTCAGCAGCGCCTCATTAGTGATTTATCCCACTTTGAAGGTAACGCCCAAGCCATTCGCCTAAGCCACAGTTTGTTGCGCTTAAATCTCACTTACGCGCAATCGGCTTGTATATTAAAATACACCCGCTTAGCCGCCGAATCGCGCCCGCCAGCTGGCGATGCGTTTTCGTATTTAAAGAAAAAGCCCGGCTTTTATTTATCTGAACAAAGCCATATCCAAGATCTACAACAGGTATTGGGCATAGAGCAGGGTTGTCGTTACCCGCTGAGTTACATCATGGAAGCCGCCGACGATATCTCCTACTGCCTTGCCGATATCGAAGATGGTGTAGAAAAAGGCTTGATGAGTTATCAAACCCTGGCCCAGCTGTTAATTGAAAACTATGCCCAGCACGAGGGCGGAGCCGATGTCGTGCAGTTTCCGCCAGAGCAACCCAAGCGCTCGTTTCGCGAGATTGTCGACTACGCTTGTGAGCGGGCCGCGCGAGAAACCATCAACAAAGCTCACGAATTTTTTATTTGGCTACGTGTGGGTCTTATTCATCACTTGGTCGAACACGCCGCCCAAGGCTTTATCGACCATATCGAGCAAGTGGCGCAGGGCCGTTTAAATCGCGCCTTATTGGAAGACGACACCCCGTGCCATCAGGTGATAACCACGTTTAAGAACATTGCCTTCGAGCATTTTTTCTCGCATCCAGAGGTAGAAACCTTAGATCTGCAAGGTCACCACATTCTCACCGCTTTGTTGAACCATTATCGACCCTTGTTAATGTTGGATACCGCAGCTTTTACCCAACTAAGCCAAGGTCAGTATCGCGGCTTTTTGGTGGAATCTTTATTGTTTAAGCGACTACCCAATAAGCATATTCGTGCCTATCAAGAAGCCATGGCGGCTATTCCTGTTGATCAAGCGCATTATTCCTTATGGGAACAATATTACCGCTGCCGATTACTTCAAGACATGGTAAGCGGCATGACCGATCAATACGCGCTGGATGAATACCGCACACTAAGCGCGTTAGATTAATGGATTCCGTTCAATGGAACGGAATCACCCAAATTAGTCGGTGTATTGGGCAAGAAAAACATCGCGGAGCGAGAAAACCACCTCGCCTACTTGTTGCTATCAGTTACACCATGGCACGGGCTGATTTTCCTCGGGAACTTTGTGCTAACTTGCTCGGCAAGCGTAGCGAACTAGGATCACAACATGGCGTCTAAACTCACCGCAAGCGGCTTTTTTTTGCGCTTTGCAGCAGCCTTAATATTAGTACTGGCCAGCTTTAATCCCTCGGGGTATTCTTTCGTCCACTGGGCCCAGGATCAAAGCCAGCATTTGTCGCTGAAAGTACTGGCTGGCATCATTTTGCTGATTGCCTGGGTGGTGTTTATTCGCGCCAGCCTGCGCTCGCTAGGCTTTGTGGGCATGGTTTTGGTGGCCGCCTTATTCGCCAGCGTGGTGTGGGTATTTGTGGACTTTGGCTGGCTGGCCTTAGATAACGTCAGTGCGCTGAGTTACCTCTTATTGGTGATGCTGGCTTTTTTACTGGCCGTTGGCATGTCGTGGTCGCATATTCGTCGCCGTCTCAGTGGCCAGGTGGATGTGGATGAAATCGACGCTTAAATAAAAGCGAACCATACTGACCCGCCCAACGCCGGTCATCTTTGGCTATCACGTTTTTCGCTATCAGGTAAGGAATACGTTTTCGATGAGCTATCAATTTCAAGTCGTTTGTCCCCATTGTGGGGTGACCAATCAACTCCCGGAAGAACGGCTGGAAGAAAACCCCAGTTGCGGTAAGTGCAAGCAGGAGCTGCTACCGCTGGCACCTATCGATGTCGACGGCCCCTTGCTGCAAAAGCACATTCAGCAGTCGGGGTTACCTCTCATGGTCGATTTCTGGGCACCGTGGTGCGGCCCATGCCTGGCCTTTGCACCCACTTATGCCAATTTTGCACAAACCGTGGGTGCCCAACTGCGCTGCTTAAAACTCGACACCCAAGCTCACCAACAAGCGGCAGGCGCGTTTAATATTCGCTCCATTCCCACCTTGATGCTGTTTCGCGACGGCCAGGAAATTGATCGGGTATCGGGTGCCATGCAACCTTGGCAGTTATCAAAATGGGTGATCGATCACCTGGCTAATTGATAGGCTGCACATCAGGCAAAAACAGCCTTGAGCCAACACAAAACGAAAGCACGCGTTACCGTGTGCTTTCGCTAACAGCGGTGTGAACCAGCCATGCAAAACCAACATCAACATCGCTACGCCGTTCTCGCCATGCTGACGGCCACTCTGGCATTTGCGGTGATGGACATGGCCATCAAGCTGTTATCCGAGCATTACCCTAGTGTGCAAGTGGTTTTCTTGCGCGCCGCATCGTCGCTGCCTGTGGTGTTATTGGTTGCGCCATTTTGGGGTGGTTACCGGCAGCTCAAAACCCAGCGCTTAAAGGCCCATATCCTGCGGGCCGCACTTAGCTTTGCCATGTTGGTGCTGGTGGTCTACGCCTTTCGCCAGCTCACCTTGGCCGATGCCTATGCCATTTTCTTCGCCGGGCCATTGTTTATTACCGCCTTGTCGCAACCGCTGTTGGGCGAGCAAGTGGGGCGACACCGCTGGATTGCCGTGGTGGTGGGCTTTATCGGGGTGTTGGTGGTGGCCAACCCACAAGGTGAGGGCACCATGAGTTTAGGCGCACTGGCCGCTTTAATTGCCGCTTTGTGCTATGCCGCCGTGGCAATCACGATGCGCAAACTCAGCAGTACCGAAAGCAGTATTTGTATTTCTTTTTATTTTCTCGTGTTTTTAGGTATTGGCTCGGGCATGGCTGCCAGCTTCGACTGGCAAAGTATTCAGTGGCAAGCCCATTGGGCCATCATTGCCACCGTAGGCGTCGCCGGTGCCGTGGGGATGATCACTCTGGCCATGGCATTTCGCTCTTCCCAAGCCTCGGCCATCGCGCCGTTTGAATACACAGCTTTACTGTGGGCGGTGGCGCTGGATTTTCTCGTGTGGAAAACCATTCCCGAACAACATCTATACCTTGGTGGTGCCATCATCATTGCCTCGGGGGTTTACATTATTCACCGCGAGCATCGCCAAAACCGCCTCAATAAAGCAGCAACCCAGCCATGAGTTCATCGGATCAAGCCACATCGGCACCAGGCATAAAAACCGCCTTTCCACCCATTATTAACGAGCATAGCCAAGTGCTCATTTTAGGATCTATGCCCGGCGACCGCTCCTTAGACGAGCAAGCCTATTACGCGCATCCGCGCAATGCGTTTTGGTGGATTATGAGCCAGCTCATTGGTGTCGAAACCCAATGGCCTTACGCACAACGTTTGAATCATTTACAAGACCATAAGATTGCCCTGTGGGACGTATTGCATCGCTGTGAGCGCCCGGGCAGCCT
>JAKSCJ010000489.1 GCA_022360675.1 Lysobacterales bacterium | reverse complement strand
CAGCCAGCAGCACGCCCACCGGATCATTGACGATGCCTTCCCGCTTCAGCAAAGCCGCAGAGTCTTTATGTAATCGGGCATAGCGCAACATAGGCATGATCACCGTGGGTCCGGTGACCACTAAAATAGCCGCCAGCACTAAGGCCACCGGCCAACTCAACCCGCCCAGATAATGCGCGCACAAAGCACCCAATAGCCACGCCAGTGGCGGCCCTAACAAGACCAAACGCTTAATGCCACCGCCAGTACGTTTGAACTCGCTAAGCTCCAAGTCCATGCCACCCTCAAACAAAATGATGGCAACCCCTAAGCCAATGAGCGCATTCAAACTGGATGCGTCGGCATCGATATGCAGCCAGCCAAAAACCGGGCCCACCAACACACCAGCCACAATGAGCATCACAATGGCGGGAATGCGCAAGCGCCAGGCCAGCCATTGGGAAGCCATACCAGCCACTAAAATGATTAACAGGTTATGAACCAAAACCATGGCGCTTCCTCAAGGCATGAATGGGCGATGAATGTCGATAGCCAAAGATTATAAGACGGGCATGGTTTGATCGGGCAGCCAGGCTGTGGGATTTTTACGCTTGTGACTTCGTTCCTCCAGTGGAATGAGGCCACTAGACATTGTTTCAGCACGCCTATGCAACAACGGCCCTGCCAATGACAGAGCCGTGATTGAAGTCGTCAGCAAAGCTTCGGCTAGCGCTACCAGCTTACGCTCAAGATTCCAGAGGATAGCCCGCCTTTTCAGATTGCGCCTCGGCCCGTTGCTGGCGGGTTTTCAGTGCTTCGGCATCTAAACCGGCAGGCCAGCCATTCAAATGCGGGCGGATAATTTCAGCCATGGCGTCGGCGTGGGCAGCCTCTGCATTTAAGGCGGGAATGTAATCCAACTCACCGCCACCGGCCTCTTGGAAGATTTCGCGGTTTTCACCGGCAATTTCCTCCAAAGTTTCCAGGCAATCCACCGCAAAGCCCGGACACACCACCTGGACCCGCTTCATACCTTGTTTACCCCAGGATTCCAGAGTTTTATCGGTATAAGGCTGCAACCATTCCTCTTTGCCAAAACGCGACTGAAAAGTCACCGCATAGTCGTCTTCGCCCAGCCCCAGTTCGGCAGCAATCAGGCGTGCACTGGCTTGGCATTGGCAATAGTACGGATCGCCATTGAGAAAATAGCGCCGGGGAATGCCATGAAACGACATCAACAAGCGCTCGGCCTGGGGTAATTGGGCGCGATGTTCAGCAATATGAGCTGCCATGGCTTTCACCCAGGCGTCGGTGTGGAAGTATTCGTTGATGAAGCGCACCTCGGGAATCCAGCGCCGGGTCTGTAGATGGCTGGTGACCGCATCAAAAATGGAAGCCGTGGTGGTGGCCGAATACTGCGGATACATGGGCACAACAAGCAATCGACGCACCTGCTTTTCGGCCATTTTATCCAGCACCGAGGCCACCGATGGTTGCCCATAGCGCATGGCCAACGCCACTTCCACGTTCACATCCGCTAAGCGCTCACCCACCGCCTGGGATAAGTCTTCCGACAAATAGGCTAAGGGTGAGCCGCGTTCGGTCCATACCTCACGGTAGGCTTCAGCCGATTTACCCGAGCGCGTTGGCAGAATGACCAAACGCAATAATAAAAACCACAACCAGCGCGGAGCTTCCACAATTCGCGGATCGGAGAGAAACTCTTTGAGATAACGCTTCAGCTCCGGCTTTTGCGGTGCATCGGGCGTGCCCAAATTGACGAACAAAACGCCTATGCGGTCATTTTTGGCATGAGAATAGTCAGCGGCGCCAAATGCCGAGTCTGTTGCTGTCATACAACAAAGTCCTTTAAACAGTTACCGAGCCACAAACAAAGTGCGCATTAATAATAGGATAAGCGCGATGATGATGTGAACGCATCAAAAAAAGCTGTCGTAAGAACGCAACAGCCCGCAAAACCCTAAGAGAAAGCAGCGCTAAGGGCTTGATTAACTAAGAATACCTGCTAGGATCAGCTATTCCAGACGCAACTTTGCTGGCTCCCATGCAACGCAATAACGCCATCAAATTCGGAATTTTTGCCGCAGCGCTCCTCACCTCGGGTTTGGCGCTGGCGCAACCCTATGGCTACGCCGTTAATTCCGATGGCTTTCGCGTTCCCGACGAGCAAATCGATAACCTCTACCGCATCAATCTCTCCACCGGCGAGGCCGAGCCCATTGGCGCCACCGGTTATCTTGATATCGAAGGCTTAAGTTTTTCCGCAGAAGGCACACTGATGGGTGCCGACGACGAAAGCAACAGCCTGTTGGAGATTGACCTATTCAGCGGTGCAGGTCGTGCGGTGGGTGGCTTTAATGGCAATTTACTCTTGCCCGCCCCCCAGGTTCTGGATTTTGGCCTCAGCTTCACCTGTCATTCCCTCTATGCCAGCTCCGATAACCTCAGCACGCTCTACGAGGTGGATCACGAAACCGGCAAAGCCACGCTGATTGGCAATACAGCGGTGCCCATTACGGGTTTGGCCGCTTGGGGCAATAAGTTATTTGGTATCGGTGCCGGCGAGTTAGCGCCATCGCTGTACAGCATTAATCCCGAAACGGCCGAAACCAATTTCATCGGTCCTTTGGGCGATGCGGCTCGGCCTTATGTAGATGCAGGTCTGGCTTTCGATGAAGACGGCCAGTTGTGGGCCATTACCGATCGCCGCAATGTGGGTGGCGAGAGCTTTCCCAGCCAAATTTTGATGATCAACATCGAAACGGGCGAAGCCACCGATATCGCCGAAACCCTGTTTGGTATTGAGGCTGTGGCCATCGCACCGCCGGGCGGTTGCGACCCTACAGGCCCCACACTGCCTCCCGAACCCGTTCCCGCTTTACGTCCCAGCATGCTGGCAGCAACTGCGTTTGGCTTACTCAGCTTTGGCTTAATGCGTCTGCGCCGCCGCCGTTAAAACCTGCGCGCCTAGCATTTTCATGACGACTCGCACGCCACGGGCTCATTTCTTGAGCACCCTCCGCTAGCCCTCGATACCAGAACCAATGCCGCCACCGTGCCACCAGTGTCCAGCGCGTTTAGAAAACCTGTTTAGAAAAAAAGCTCATTTGGACACACAACTTTAATATCCATGATGGATCATTCCGCTCTTAAATCACCGCTTGCTCATGGTTTGCGTTACACTTTGAACTCTCTGACTGGAGATTGCCACCGTGCCTAATATTAGCCTTCCCCAACTTTTGATCTTATTGGTCATTGTCGTTTTGTTGTTTGGCACCAAACGTTTACGCAATATCGGCGGTGATCTGGGCGGCGCTATTCGTGGTTTCCGCAAAGGCTTGAAAGAAGAAGACGAAGCCGATGCACCGAAACTAGAAGCCGATCCGCCCGCCCAACAAAATACCCAGGCGCAGCAAGAAGCCGCCAAGCAAGACTAAGCGGAAGACACCATGTTTGATGTGGGATTTACCGAAATCCTGTTACTGCTGGTGATTGCACTGATTGTGCTGGGCCCCGAGCGCCTGCCCGGAGCCGCCCGCACCATTGGCGCTTATGTGCGCCGTGCGCGCAACGCCTGGCTGCAAGTGAAGTTCGATATCGATCGCGAGCTGCAAAATGCCGAGATCCAAAAAGCCTGGCGCGAAACCATGAGTGAGGCGGGCGATCTCAAAGGTACGCAGCAAGAATTGGAAAAAGAATTTCGCGAAACCCAACAAGCCATGCGCGAAGCCGAACACGGCATTCAGCAAGCCACACGTGATGTGAACAGCGAAATCAAGCAGGCCACCAAGGCCCCCACCGATTCTGCAAAACACGAGTCATCATGAGTAACGCCGACGGCGAAATGAACTTCATGGATCATTTGGTGGAGCTGCGTGCTCGCCTGATGCGTGCCGCCCTGGCCATCCTAGCCACCACCTTAGTGCTAATGCCGTTCTCGCGGCAGCTCTACTCCTGGTTGGCCGATCCTTTGCTGCGCCATCTACCAGAGGGCAGCAGCATGATCGCCATTGATGTGGCCGCGCCCTTCTTCACCCCTTTTAAGCTCACCTTAATGCTGGGTATTTGCCTCAGCATTCCGGTGTTGATCTACCAAGCCTGGGCCTTTGTTGCTCCGGGTTTATACGATAACGAAAAGCACCTGGCCAAACCCTTGCTGGTGTCGGCAACTTTGCTGTTCTATGCCGGCTGTGCCTTTGCATACTTTGTGGTATTTCCGGTAATTTTCGGCTTCTTCACCGGCATGGCTCCGGAATCGGTAGCGGTGATGACCGATATCAGCCGCTATTTAGATTTTGTCCTTACGCTGTTTTTTGCCTTTGGTATCTCGTTTGAAGTGCCCATTGCCATCATCATTTTAGTAGCTTTACGTATCACCACCCCTGAAGCACTGGCAGAAAAACGCGCCTATGTAATTGTGGCGGCCTTTGCCATTGGTATGTTGCTAACGCCACCCGATATGATCTCGCAAACCTTATTAGCCGTACCCATGTGGTTACTGTTTGAAGGTGGCATCGTGATGGCAAAGGTGTTGGTACGTAATCCCGATGAAAACGCAGTAGAAAACCAAGATAACCAGGACCAAAGCGAGCAATCCAATAGCAGTTCTTAAGTGGTCGAGCAGCACTTAACACCCCTGCCCGGTGCTTCTTTAAAGTGTGTTTGAACTGCACAATAAGACGTTACAAATACCAAGGCTATCGTTTCACGATGGCCTTTTTTTATGACCAACAATTGTTATTGCTAATGGTACTGAGCACAACGAAAAACTCTTATATTGCAAATTCCATAAACGAAGATAAGCACTAAAAAACAGTGGGAAAACGTGCCTTTTTTATCACCATAAAAACTACCAAGAAACACTTCCCTTAGCATTACCAATGTTAAACATAAAACAACGGTACCACCCATAAAGCGTGAAATGATAAACCTTACTGATGGGTTATCGAAGGCACTCTTTACCCTGGTTATTAAAGCAGGTAAATGCCTTTACGCCAATGAAGAAGCTTTTAAAAACTATAGACTTATAACCGTTTTTCTAGATGTGTTAAATGAAGTCACAAAACCAAATCAAGTCAAGACCAACCTACTTAGGCGCAAAGCCATACCAGTATTGAGCTTTAGGCGATTCAACATAGCTTTAACAAGCCTAATTTAGTCCTGTTTTTGTACCACTTTTTGTGACATTTCCCGCTTTCTATTTCGCTAACATAAGCGCCTGTTAAGCAGTAAAGCCAAACGTCAACCTTTGGCTTAAATGAAATTCATAAAACCAGTAAAAACACTGCTTATAAAAACAATAAAAGGCATATAAGCACCAGCTGGCAGTAACACAGTTATGGATCGGTAACAGCCCAGTTCAATAAGGCCTGTACCTACATCCAACATAACAAACGCTGCCATAAAACAATTGGGAGAGCTT
>JAKSCJ010000384.1 GCA_022360675.1 Lysobacterales bacterium | reverse complement strand
AGCATGCCTGTTGGTTGGCTCCACTAACAGAACGCGGACCCGGATCAATAATTAAAGCTTTCCGTTTATCGCCATGAACATCGGGGTTATTCAATGCCACATGTTGATTGGCATAGCTGTTCTCAGGACCAAACTCCAAATCGCATTTCAGTTCAGAGAACGTAAACCACTCCGGCTTTTTATTGGCCACATGCACTGTCCATTCGATGCGTTCAATACGTACACCATCGACTTCATCATGCAGGCTTAATTTTCGTTCCTGATCACCGTTTTTCTCAAACACATAAAACTTAGCGGCCTGGCGTTTGATACGCCCAATCGTATCTTTGTATTGCTTAACGTAAACCGGTTGACCATTCTCTAAAATGGCATTGCCTTGTGAGTCACATTCGATAGGTAGGCCGCCTACCGATTCGGGAGATAAATAAAAATCACTGGGGCTATTCCCAATGCGCGCGATACCAATACGAGGATGAATCTCATAACTAATGGCCATGATCGACTCCTTGATATTTAATCGTCTTAAAAAACACCAAGTCAGCACTCGCATAGCTCAATTCATACCGTGGCTATACGACACCCTCAATACGGCCTCACCAATAAGCCCAATGCCATTCTATTTTTTATTAGCAAAAATCACTATACACAGATCAAAGCAAAACCACTACTGCAAACCAGTTCCTTTTCCACAGAAGCAATTCAAGCACAGATAGCGGGCTTTCCTGCCCAAATCCAGGCATAAAAAAACAGGATGAAGCACAACGGCTTCACCCTGTTGAGATCAAAACCTAACGCTCTGCGTTAAGCCGACACGTTATGACGTTAA
Source organism: Lysobacterales bacterium (assembly GCA_022360675.1). GTDB lineage: Bacteria > Pseudomonadota > Gammaproteobacteria > Xanthomonadales > Wenzhouxiangellaceae > JAKSCJ01. The sequence goes on along the minus strand of JAKSCJ010000384.1, from coordinate 4,766 downwards.
TCCTATGAGATTAACCCACCGGCAATTAACCCAATACGCGTTTTAACTCATCGATAAGGTCGTTCACATCTTCTACACCCACCGATAAACGAATCAGCGTATCGCTAATGCCCAGCTCGGCACGGCGTTCTTCAGGCACGGAGGCGTGGGTCATGATGGCGGGGTGATTCACCAGGCTTTCCACGCCACCCAGGCTTTCGGCCAGGGCGAATAGGTGGGTGTTTTCCAGCACGTTGCGGACATCGTCTAAATTGCCGTCGAGATCGAAGCTGACGATGCCGCCACCCATGCCGCCCATTTGGCGCTGGCACAGCTCGTGTTGCGGATGGCTTTCCAGCGCGGGGTAAATCACGCGTTTTACTCGCGGATGTTGCTCTAAGAACTGGGCCACTTTCAATGCGTTCTCGTTATGAGCACGCATACGCAGGGCCAAGGTTTTTAAGCCGCGCAATGCTAAGAAGCTGTCGAAGGGGCCTAAAATACCGCCCGATGAGTTTTGCAAGAAACCCATTTGCTCGGCCAGCTCTTCGCTGTTGACTACCGCCACACCGGCAACCACATCGGAGTGACCATTCAGGTATTTGGTGGCCGAGTGCATCACGATATCGGCACCCAGGGTCAGTGGCTGCTGAATCATGGGCGAGCAGAAGGTGTTATCCACCACCAAGATGGCCCCATGTTTGTGAGCCAATTCAGCCAGCTCGCGAATGTCGGCCAGGCTCAGCATGGGGTTGGTGGGGGTTTCCAGCCACACCATACGAGTATTGGGTTTGAAGTGTTTCTCGGCTTCGCCCGCTTTATGCAAAGGCACAAAGCTGAAATCTAAGCCAGCGCTGCGGCGCTTCACACGTTCGAACAGGCGAAAGGTGCCGCCGTAGAGGTCGTCGATAGCCAGCACATGACTGCCGCTGTCGAGCAAATCCAAAATGGTGTTGATCGCCGCCATGCCAGAACCAAAGGCAAAGCCGGCAACGCCTTCTTCTAAGTCAGCAATACAGCGCTCGAAGGCCATGCGCGTGGGGTTTTGTGTACGTGAGTACTCAAAGCCGGTGTGCTCACCCGGACTCGCCTGCACATAGGTGGAGGTGGCGTATATCGGGGTCATGACCGCACCGGTGGTGGGATCAGGCTCTTGACCGGCGTGAATGGCGCGGGTGGCCAGCGCTTGTTTATCGCTGCTCATGAAACGTCCTCTAATGGGGCCGTGGTCATGGCAAACGCCGAAATCGGGCTTTAAGCACCCGGATTCTCGCTTTAAAACGACCACAGCAACAGGTTTGTTCGATGATTGATTTGCTGAAATAGGTGGGTGCCGCGCGCCATGCTTACAAGACTTAAGTGCAGTACTTTAACGCCCAAATGCAATGTTGCAGCGCCAGCGCGAAAGCAAAACCACCGCTGCCTTAAGCGAGTAGGCAGCGGTGGCGCGTGTGCTCATTGCGCTGCGATCGAATTAATTTTGATCTAAGCGGCGACGTAAATAGTTGAGCAAATCAACTCGGGTAATGAGACCGTGGAAGGTCTCGCCTTCTGTCACGATTGCCACATGGCCCTGGTTGAAGATGGGCGGCAACTCATCCACCGAGGCTTTCACATCGATGGTTTGTAAGTCTTTCACCATGGCAACTTCCACATTTTCTTGGAAACGTTCTTGGTGGTTGTAAACGGCTTGCAAGACATCGGATTCGTCGATAATGCCGACGATTTTTTTGTCTTTAACCACGGGAAGCTGAGAAACATCGTAGAGTTTCATGCGTTTGTACGCATTGGCCAAGGGCTCGTCGGGGCCCACCATGACGGTTTCGTGCTCGTTCATGGGGCGCGCGATGAGATCGCGTAAATCACCGAAGGATTCCCGCTCGATCATGCCCAGATCGCGCAGCCATAAATCGTTGTACATTTTCGACAAATACTTATTGCCGGTGTCGCAAGCGAAAGTCAGCACCCGCTTGGGCTCGGTTTGTTCACGGCAGTATTTCAGCGCAGCGGCAATTAAAGTGCCGGTGGACGAACCCCCTAAAATGCCTTCTTTATGCAGCAACTCGCGGCCGGCCATGAAGCTTTCTTTATCGCTGATGGCAAAGGCTTTGGTGACATGGCTGAAATCGCTGATGGTGGGCAGGAAATCTTCACCGATACCTTCCACTAACCAGCTACCACTTTTTTCGCTTAAATTGCCTTCGTTAATGTACTCGGCCAGGATTGAGCCTTCGGGGTCGGCCAAAACCAACTGCAGATCGGGCGCAGTGCGTGCAAAATAACGCGACAAACCCGTCACGGTGCCGCTGGAACCCACACCTAATACGATGGCATCCAGGTTTTCGTCCATTTGACGCCAGATTTCAGGCCCGGTGCCCATTTCGTGGGCGCGAGGGTTGGCCGGGTTGCCAAACTGGTTGATGAAAAAGGCGTTGTCCATTTCATCGGCGATACGTTTGGCGTAATCCTGATAGTACTCAGGATGACCTTTGGCCACATCGGAGCGGGTAATAACCACCTCGGCACCCATGGCTTTCAGGTTCGAGATTTTCTCCCGGCTCATTTTGTCGGGGATCACCAAAACCAGTCGATAACCTTTTTGTGCTGCCACCAAAGCCAAGGCCAGACCCGTATTACCGGCGGTGCCTTCTACCAAGGTGGTACCCGGGCCGATCAAACCGGCTTTTTCGGCCTCTTCAATCATGGTCAGGCCAATGCGGTCTTTAATGGAGCCACCTGGATTTTGACTCTCCAGCTTGACGTACAACTCGCATGGACCTGTGTCCAGGTTGCTGATTTTAATTACCGGAGTATCGCCAATCAGCTCCAGCACGTTGTTATAAATACTCATTTTTTCAGATCCCATAAATAAGAGCGCCCGCCAAGATAGGCGGGCGCTCGGAATTCCCCGAAACTTGGGAACTAATTTTAATGCATTGTCGCCATGTAGTCGTTAAGCATTCGGGCCATTTGATCCTTGGCCCATAGTTTTTTCTTTTTCAGCTGGTGAAGCTCAATCTCTGCCATGGGGGCTTTTCCGGCCTCGGCATCGACCACTTGTCGATCGAGTTGTTGGTGCTGATTATACAAGCGGCGAAACGACGCGTTTTCTTTCATCAGAGACTCAACTTCGGAATTGTTTTGCTCAAACATTGGCAACCTCCTAATGTGCATTTCGGTCCATCGGCCCACCTGCCCTGCATTGACACAGGCCTGCGAAGCACAGGTAACAGGCGTCCTGAACGCCGCCATGTGCTGGCGTGGTTTCAGGTGATGTGGATGTGAAAAGGCAAAAGAATAGATGCGGCCCGTGGACCGTAAGGTGGGGTAACTTGACTGACTATCGTCTAAATTCATAGAAGCTCTAAGTAAGTACACTCTCGCATGAGGGATGAGAGTCACCAAACCAAATTACCCCAAAATTAAGTTCACCGCAAGGCCCAGTCGGGTCTGCAAAAATCATGCCCGAACACGTGCAATAACGCTTAAATAACAGGCGCTTTTATCTAACGAACCGACAGAACGAAGAGTTCATTTTAAGCCCCCGCTGTACCCTTTCAGCGTTAAGATTATTGTGCCCGTTCTAAGCCATGAATTATTGATCTCAAACCCTACAAACTACGCTCGTACTAAAACGATTACTTAAAGCCATTAGTCAGGCGTTCAGGACGATTCCATACCATCTTTAAAATTCCATCGCTCCAATAAAAAAAACAGCGGCTCACTTAAAGATTACCGCTGTTTTTAACGTATTTGGGATGCCTTATTTTTGGACGAACCATCCACCGATTAGCGTGTTTGCTTAAGGCGATCGAAATGATCGAACTCTTGCCAAATTAAGCGGTTATAGTTTTGTTCAAAAGCTTCTAGTTCTTCTTGCTTCATATGAAAGGCAACAACACGATTACCCCGTATACCTTTTAAGCTATCGAAAATTTCACGTGGACTTTGCACTCGATCACAAGCACGCCCTACCCGGGAGCCCGTACAGTTTTGTCGTAAGCGACGCTGATCACGAATGTTTTTGGGTTCTAAAACCGCACCATACTCAATATCGAGCACATGAATTCGATCAATCAACAAGGCTTTTTCAGAGTTTCCTAGCTCACGATAAAATAGTTGTGCAATACGACGCAATGCATCCATACCCCGTTCTTGAGCGACCATTGCCCAGGCCGTAGCTTCTATCCGATCGACATCAACGCCTAAGCCAAAGTAGTACATTAATGCCAGCTTGTATTGCGAGACCTTATCGCCGCTTTCGGCTAAAGCTAAGTATTGCGAAAAAGCTTGAACGTAATCTTGTCGCGCAAATGTCATATCGGCGACTTCCCTCTGGGGTGTGTACGACTCAATACTAATCCAACTCTTGATATTCCCCTCCGCCCAGGCCATTGGGCTCAGTAGTAAAACCCAGATCATCACAAGTGTCTTCATACCTGCATCCTTTTTAGGTGTATCAGCGTGCCACTAGTTACAGGCCTCCTCGCCCGCTTATTGGCGCTTATTGAGACATAGCAAACTATGAGTATGTTTCGTACGTAAACAACCAAGTTAATTTTAATCGTTTTCTCTTCTATTAATTAAGATTTCTAAAAGAAATTCAACTAGTTGAAGTTGCGTAAAAAAAACAATAAAAAAGGCTCACACTGGCGAGCCTTTCAGAAAACAAGGTGGTAATTGGGTCAGATAGATTTACTGAGCTTGACGATCCAACAAAATCACATCGACTCGGCGATTTTGGCTACGCCCCTCAGCTGTGGCGTTATCGGCAATGGGGAAATCTT
>JAKSCJ010000243.1 GCA_022360675.1 Lysobacterales bacterium | reverse complement strand
GATACTCAGCGCCAGCACCAGATCATCGCCTTTCAGATAATCCACCTCGGCGGCGGGTACATATTTGGCTTTGTCGATGGAGGGAATACAATCCCGTGCCGGGCAACCCTGATACAGCTCGTGGTAACTCACCTTGCCTTCAGTGTTTTCGTCGAAGCCAAAGGTTTCCACCAAGATATCGGTATCGAAGCGATTACGCGGACGCGTCTTATCTTCTTCAGCCGCCCATGCCTGCGGCACCGTGCTCAGTAACACCACAGCGAAAAGCAGTGCCTGCACACTGAATCGGTGGATGGCACGACGGTGGAGGCGATTGAGCAGTCGATTCATGGTGATTCCCTGATCTCGAGCGGGCGAATAAATGTGACGCTATTGTGTCACGAATGGGCCTAGCCATGAACTGCTGCGGCAATTCCAGCCCGTAGCTCATCGCTACCCATCTTAAGAATCAAAAAAAGCCCCGGCAATTCGCATTGCCAGGGCTCGAATGGTACTGAAAGCAGCGGGTTTACAAGGTACAGGCCGAGGCCGCAAAGGCGGTGGGCGCCTCGAAACTGCCTTCAAACAACACGTTGAAATCGCTGACTTCGCCGATCACGCGTAAGTCTTCAAAGCGGGCGATGTTGTTTTCCACCATGAAGCCAGCAAAGCCGATGGGATCGGTGCCCGCTTGTCTGTCGAGCTGAGTCACCGTCTGGCCATCCACTTGGGCGAAGAAGGTTTCGCCGTCGTAGCTGATGGTTAATTCATAGGCGGTATTGGGCACGATTTCATCCACTTGCACCTCGCTCTCGGTGACCACGCCTGATGCCACTTGGAACAAGCGCCAGCGATTGGCGAATTCATCCATGGCTAAGCCCACTAAGTTGTTGTCGTCCTCGTACCAACCCACCAGGGTGAGCGAATCGAAGCTACTGCTGCTGACAGTGGTGACGGTGGCCGTGGTTTCCACTTTGCAGTCTTTACAGGCGCGGGTGAGATCATAAGCTGCACCCGGTGCGTTTAAGCCTAAGCGATTACCCAATAGATCGTCGCCCGCCACCGACCAATTATTGGGTTGGTCGTAGGTCCAGTTCACCGGCAGGCCCGCGCTGAAGTCTTCGTAAATTAAGAAACCGTCTTGATCCACTGCCACACTGTCCACACTGGCACCGAAGCGGGTGACTAATAGCTCGATGGAGCTGGAGCGATCGTTTTCGCTCAAGTTGGCCAAGATAGCGCCAGTGGCGGTTTCGCTGCCCAGGCCACTGCTATTGGTGAGCACTTCGATCCAGTCTTGCTGGGGCGTCAGGCTCCAGCTACAACCATCGGTGGCAGTAACGGTCACTTCGAAGGTATCGCCATCGGGGCAGATGCTGAGGCTTTCGGGGCTGACTTCGTAGCTACAAGCTTCGCCGTCTTGATCGACGGTGAAGGTCTCATCGCCAATGGTGACCGTGCCGGTGCGGCTTTCGACTGAGGGGTTTTCGAGCACATCTAAGGTGATGGTATCGCCACCGGTGCCCGAAGCACCATCGGCCACCAGAATCCAGCTGGCGTTACTCACCGCCGTCCACGGACACGGCCCCGAAGCCGAGGTGGGCGCCAGGATATCCACGGTAAGGCTGTCATCGCCATCGGCACTCACCGTGGCGCTGCTGTTATCCAGGCTAAAGGTGCAGCCATCTTGACTGATGGTGTATTCGAATTGCTCGCTGGTGAGCACCACGGTGCGGGTGCCGTTTTCCACATTGGCAATATCGGCGTTGTCGTTCACGGAATACTGCACCGTGCCATCGCCCATCACCGGTTCGGTGGGTTCGGTGATGGTGACCCAATCCACCGAGCTGGTGGCATCCCAATCGCAACTTTCGTCGTTGGCCGTCACATTAAAGCTGCCGGTGCCGCCGCTCACGTCGAAGTTCATGGAGCTGCTATCGATGGTGAAGCTGCAATCGCCATCTTGATCAATAATAAAATCGGCGCTGCCCGAGGCATCGGGATCGGTGAGTGTCACCGTAACCAAACCGCTGCGAGTAAACACACCTTCGGGCGGGTCGAACATATCCACATCGAAGCTCACGCTACCGCTGCCGGTGTTAGACACCGACGAAGTAATGGTGACCCAATCCACATTGGTGCTCACATCCCAGCTACAGGTATCTAGCGTGGTCACGTTGAAACCTTCGCTACCACCGGCAGCTGTGGCCACGGCCGCATTGGGATCGATCTCGATGAAACACACCGTGTCGTTCAAGATGCTGAAGGTGAGTTCTGTATCGGGCAAGTTAATTGAACCACTGGCAGATAAGCTCACGGTGAAGGTTTCGGTATCTTCGCTCACGTCATCGCCAATCACGGTCAGTACAAAGGAAGCCTCGGTGCTGCCCGCTAAAAACTGTAAGGTGCCCGAAGTTTCTACATAGTCTTCGCCTGCTGTAGCAGTGCCATCGCTGGTGCTGAAGCTCACCGAAATATCGCTATCGATAGCCTCAGCCATGCTCAGGTTCACGGTTACTTGCGTGGTTTCGCCGGGCACTGGCTCTTGAATCTCTTGACAGTTATTGGCATCGCCATTGGTGCAGTCGGCGGTGATGGCCGGTGTAGCGTCGTCGTTTTCAATGGTGATAT
>JAKSCJ010000300.1 GCA_022360675.1 Lysobacterales bacterium | reverse complement strand
GGCGCTACCTAAATAGCTTTCGAGGAGAACCAGCTATCTCCGGGCTTGTTTAGCCTTTCACTCCTAGCCACAGCTCATCCCCTAATTTTTCAACATTAGTGGGTTCGGTCCTCCAGTTGGTGTTACCCAACCTTCAACCTGGCCATGGCTAGCTCGCTCCGGTTTCGGGTCTAATCCCAGCAACTATGCGCCCTATTAAGACTCGGTTTCCCTTCGCCTACCCTATACGGTTAAGCTTGCTACTGAGATTAAGTCGCTGACCCATGATACAAAAGGTACGCGGTCACATCGCAAGGATGCTCCCACTGCTTGTACGCACACGGTTTCAGGATCTATTTCACTCCCCTCACAGGGGTTCTTTTCGCCTTTCCCTCACGGTACTGGTTCACTATCGGTCGGTAGGTAGTATTTAGCCTTGGAAGATGGTCCTCCCATATTCAGACAGGGTTTCACGTGCCCCGCCCTACTCGATTTCACCTAAGGCGCCTTTTCGTATACCGGGCTATCACCGTCTACGGCCCCACTTTCCAGAGGGTTCTACTAAAACGTCATAGGCTTAAGGGCTAATCCCCGTTCGCTCGTCGCTACTCAGGGAATCTCGGTTGATTTCTTTTCCTCTGGGTACTTAGATATTTCAGTTCCCCAGGTTCGCTCTTGTATCCTATAGATTCAGATACAAGTACCACATAATGTGGTGGGTTTCCCCATTCGGACATCTTCGGATCAAAGCATATTGCCAGCTCCCCGAAGCTTTTCGCAGGCTATCACGTCCTTCATCGCCTCCTACCGCCAAGGCATCCACCGTGTGCGCTTAGTCACTTGGTCATATAACCTAAAGACGACTCATATAAAATGAGCATCTAAAAGTTATACTTCTAGCACTAAGATTTAAGTTCGCTGACACGTCATCGTTGGTTCGTGTTGATACACAAACCAAGACGCTCTTGACTTGACTCTTCAAATTTTTAAAGAACTGACCACCGGTCCAACCATAAAATGGTGGAGCCAAGCGGGATCGAACCGCTGACCTCCTGCGTGCAAAGCAGGCGCTCTCCCAGCTGAGCTATGGCCCCATCAATATGGTGGGTCTGGGAAGATTTGAACTTCCGACCTCACCCTTATCAGGGGTGCGCTCTAACCAACTGAGCTACAGACCCGAAACCTAGCTACAAGCTACTAGCTACAAGCCACTAGAGAGCTTCAGTAAGCTTCGTTTTACTAGTAGCTAGTTGCTAGTTGCTAGTGGCTGCAGTCCGGTTGGACTTTCCACGCGTTTAATCCGATCAAGAAATAAGTGTAGGCGCTCGACGCCAGGATGTGCGTCACTTTATTTTAAGGAGGTGATCCAGCCGCAGGTTCCCCTACGGCTACCTTGTTACGACTTCACCCCAGTCATGAACCACAAAGTGGTGACCGTCCCCCCGAAGGTTAGACTAGCCACTTCTTTTGCAATCCACTCCCATGGTGTGACGGGCGGTGTGTACAAGGCCCGGGAACGTATTCACCGCGACATTCTGATTCGCGATTACTAGCGATTCCGACTTCATGGAGTCGAGTTGCAGACTCCAATCC
>JAKSCJ010000256.1 GCA_022360675.1 Lysobacterales bacterium | reverse complement strand
CGCGGAACGGTAACCACGTTTTGTGCCAAGCGGCCGGTGATACTGGCACTAACAAACGTGCCTACTTTTAAGGGCTCGATACGTTCGCTGCCCAATAAACCGTAGGGATCGTTAACCTCAGCCACGGCGTAAATCACACGACTATTGCTATCGACAACACCTTCGGTGCGTACGATTTGACCTTGCCAATGCACCTCATCATGGCCCACCTGGGCGCTGAGCGTGACCGCTGGCTTGCTGTTGCCGTTATCGTTAACGCTGGGCAGATCAACAAAGGCGAGATCATCATTGGTAAGCGGCAGGCGAATTTCAGCCACTGCCACTGCGAAAACCTCACCCACCGACGCACCCGGGGTGACGTATTGGCCTAAGTCTACCGCCCGGGCTTTAACTAAGCCGTCGTAAGGCATGCGAATGTAAGTACGTTCCAGATCACGACGTGCTTTGAGCACATCGGCCTCAGCTGAACGTACCGCTGCTTTCGCGCCATCTAATTGGGGTAGGCGTAAAACCAGTGCATTGGGCTCGCGATTAGGATTCAAACGTTCCCAGTCTTTACGCGCCTGCTCTGATTGCGCTTGTTCTTGCGATAATGAAGCTTTGGCACTGGCCAGATTGGCCTCGGCACTGAGTAAGGCGGTTTCGTAATCGCTGGGGTCGATCTGCATTAACAAGTCGCCCGCTTGCAGGAAACCACCGGCAGCAAAGGCATCTGCCACTTTCACCACTTGGCCCGAAACCTCGGCCACCATATTGGTTTCGGTGCGCGGCATAACCGTTCCGTAAGTTTCCACGTCAAAGTGCAGACTATCGGGTGTTACGGTAATGGTTTCTACCAACCGTGCGGTATCGGGTTTGGGCTGACTTTCAGGTGGTTTTTTTAATGCACTAACCATAACAACGGTGGCGACCAAAGAACCGCCTAAAATCCATACGGGCAATAACCGTACAATCAGCGGGCGCTTTTTCACTGCAGCTACGGCTGGAGTGTCGTGGTGCTTCTTACGATCTTGAATCTTCATCGCCTATCTCGCCTTGATGGTCTTGGTATAGCGGGTGGTTTCCGCAAGTGTATTGTCCGGCTTTCTATCTCAGATTACCTGTGCCGAAAGCCATGACTAACCGAGCTGCTGTGGCATTTTGCCTCTGTTGAGT
>JAKSCJ010000069.1 GCA_022360675.1 Lysobacterales bacterium | reverse complement strand
TTCGCCGTCGAGAAAATCTTCGATCACCACCGAGGCACCCGCGCTGCCAAAGGCTGCGTCTTGCAACATCGCTTTGAGCGCCGTTTCGGCCTCGGCTTGATCCTGAGCGATCACCACGCCTTTACCGGCAGCCAAACCATCGGCCTTAATGACCAACGGAAAGTCGCATTGCGCCAAGTATGCCAGCGCGGCTTCGAGTTGCTGAAACTCCGCATAAGCGGCGGTAGGAATCCCATGGCGTTGCATAAAAGCTTTGGCGTGCGCTTTGGAGCCTTCGAGTTGTGCGGCTTTTGCCACCGGTCCAAAACAAGCCAGGCCCAGCGCCTGGAAACGATCCACAATACCCGCCACCAACGGTGCTTCCGGACCCACAATGGTGAGATCCACCGCCTCTTGCTGCGCGAGTTGAACCAGCGCATCGACATCCTCTGCCGCCACCGGCACATTGCGAACCTTAGGCTCCAATGCGGTGCCCGCATTGCCCGGTGCCACAATCACCTCACTAACCTGAGGCGACAAAGACGCCCGCCAAGCTAATGCATGCTCACGGCCACCACCACCAACAACCAGTATTTTCATGGGATTTTATCTTTTAAAGAAGGCTGACAAAGAATCGAGACGTTCTTAACAAGACATAAGAACAATGTGGACCAACATTGTATCGAATCCAGCACAGGCAAGCACTGGAAATTACCTAAACCGGCAACAAGGCTTGGCAATAGAGCAAAACGAAGGCGTTATTAAGATTTGGAAGCATTAGTCTAAAAAGGTTTTCTAACCAAGAAAAAATCCATTTCGCCGCAGACTATCCAAAGAATTGATCGGGCTCAACAAGTCGGAATTTGGAGTCGTTATAGTAAAGGTTCATATATATATTAATATTAGAAAAAATAACATAATGAAAGCACGAAACCATCTTGTTGCAAAACTCTTCGGGGATAAGCAGAACCCCCCTAAGTCACGCAACCCTCACCCAAATCCAGCTAACAAGGAGGTAGCCGTCATGCCAGTCCATGACACCTACGACGATGTTCAAGCCAGCTATGGTCGTTGTCTGCGCAAAAAAGGTTTCATCACGCGTTTCTACGAAATCTTGATGCAAAGCCATCCCGACATGGAGCCAATGTTTCATCGCACCGACTTCGGTCAACAGCGCAAGGCATTGCGACGTGGAATCAGCATTTCTATTAGTTTTGCCGCTGGCAGCCCCAGTGCGCAGTACTCAATGGATCAAATGGCTGAAATTCATAGCCGTATTGGCCGTGCACCGGTAGACCCAAGTTTATACCGCTTCTGGCTCGATAGTTTGATCCAGGCTTTATCGGAAACGGATCCGCGTTTTAACGATAAAGTCGAAGCGCGATGGCGCGAGGCCATGCAAAAAACCATCGACTACTTCAGCGAAGCCTTTGCGAAAAATATTGCCCGTAAAACGGCTTAATTTTAATTTGGCTCTAAGTTGGTAACTTCACAGCTGAAGCAAGCGCTAAACATTGCATTTGAGCTAAATAATAATCAAAAACTTCGACAGTCTATCTGACTGTTTACTACGGCAAACCCATGTCCGAGAACCAGCGAGGGGGGCATGGGTCCGTACTGCAAAAGCGCTTCCAAAACCCGCCCATCAATACTTCGGCCCAAGTATTTCGCCGGTTCATTTCCAACACGTGATTAAGCTTATAAGAGAAGGCGCTTATTGTTCTTGCACCAAATCAATTAGCAAAAACTAAAGCTGCGTAATAAAGTCAATAGGCCAACAAATAACGGCTAAGTCGCTGATCAATAGTGTTGATAAACAGAGAAGGCTGAAGAAATACGAAAAGAAATACGGTGAGTATTAATGCTACTTGAGACGCAAGAAGTAGAAGGCGAGAATGCGGTTTGCAACAATGCTTGGGAAACACTAGCACCTTGTTGATTAAGGTGTTTGCAGTGTTCCGGCTTCCCTGCCGACGAGCCCATCCTGTTGCGACCATCCCTAGTAATGACGGTATATCGCACCCGCACGTGACAATATACCCGCTTCCTTAAATTCCAGCTCATTTCATAAAGCTGGAGACAACTGCAAATGGCAATTCTTTGCCCTGCGCTTTGGTATTCATCAGTTTACGCACCACTCGTCCTGAATGGTTAAACTTCGTCCTGAAAAGCCCTATAAACCAATAACACCTTGACCACAGCGGTTCATCAATCCTCAAATTCCATCTTGAGGCGAGCTTCCGATCCTTGGAAATCCGGATGAGGCTGCTGTATTGGCCAATTTAAGGTACCTGTATTTAGCATCCATACTTGGGCCGAGGTATCGATTAAGACGCTCCAAACCCGAATACAGCGCGTTATTTCATCCATTGAAAGAACGCTTGTACCAAAATCAACCTACCACTAGGTAGCCTGTGACTAGAAGTTAAATCTTTGGTATCATTTTGTCAACCCCTATCTGCCGATAGGTTGCATTTGTCATTTTAGGAAAATGTTATTTCGATGAGCAGCAAAGCTGAACAAATCATGGATGAGGCGGAAAACTTAGCTCGGTCGCATGGCTATAACGCATTCAGTTTTCGGGATTTAGCCGCGAAGGTGGGAATTAAAAGCGCCAGTGTGCACTACCATTTCCCCACTAAAGCAGATTTAGGCGCGGCGCTGGCCAAGCGTTATACCGAACGCTTCATCAGCACGTTAAATCATTGCATTGAACCTACCGATACCACTTTCGAAATCGTTCAACGCTACGGCGAGGCCTACTACCAAGCCTTAGTTCAAGACGGCCGTATGTGTTTATGTGGTTTATTCGCCGCCGAGGTCGATTCGCTACCCGAGCCGGTAGCCGCTGAGGTTCAACGCTTTTTTGAAGCCAATATCAACTGGTTAAAAGACATCTTGCGCCGCGACCCCCATGTACGCAGCGAGGAAGCTCTGGAAGCCGACGCCACCTTCATCTTGACCCTGTTCCAAGGGGCCATGTTGGTGGGCCGCACCATGAACCAACCTGAAGCCATACACACGGTCATGGAAAAACTTCGCGGCACCGATATCTATACCAGCCGGGTCAATTGATCCGGTTGACGCACGGCATAAGGGCTCATTCAGCCCTTACCGAGCCTGCGCCCCCAAGCTCAAACGACATATCCTGCCCAAACGGGCACTCCACCCAAAAGACATACCCTAAAATTACTTAGGGCAATGAACATGCCATAGGTAGTGTTTGTTCTTCGGGAATTTGTGCCAGACAAGCAGCTGCAGCTTCCAACGCGCCTTCTAAATATCCCGCATTGTGACCACCGCATTCTGACGCTGCCCACAGTAAGCGCTGTTGCCAAGGCTCGCCCTGCATTAGCTGATCACCGCCACTGGGGTGCTGCGGGGCTTCGTTTAAATCGCTTGCTACCGCCGTTAAGGGCTCTTGGGCCCAATCTTGTATCCACAGCGCTTCAGGTTCTCCCGCTTGCGGGCCGTACAGCTTCACCAGCTGTTCTGTTAGCTGTGTTTTGAGTGTCTGTTGTTGCGCTTCGCGTTGCTCGGCTGGCCAGTGGAAAAAGGCAAATAACGCGCCTTTGCTGCCGTCGGCTGGGGAAGCATCGTGGATTTCAGCCAATGGCCCACACTGACTAATGGCCAAGCCCGACTGTTGGCGATCGCGCCAAAACGGATGCGAATACACCGCCACCATTTTGGCGCGGCTGGCCATCCAGGTGGGCAGTTGTTGTAACTGCTGCTGCGTTGCTTTGGGCAAGGCCGGGGTAAAGCTGATATCTCGCAGCGCCACCCGTGGCGGCACGGCAATCACCACCCGTTGCGCCTGCCAGGTTTGCTCACAGCCATCTTGTTGGCACTGCGCTGTCACGCCATCGGCGTTCAGCTCAAGCTGAGTCAAGTGGCAAGCTAAACGTAGGCGTTGATGATCGAGCTGGGCGGCCAGAGCATGAATTAAGGCCTGCATGCCGCCGTTGATACGCATGGGTCGGGGGTTTTGTGTCCAGCTTTGGTTTTGGCGCAAAATAAAGCCGGTATCGCTTTGAATCACCATACCGCCGCTTTGGTATTGCGGGAAAATTCCCAAACCCAAATCAGACACGAGTTGCTTCATGCGTGGATTGACTTGCGGCCAAAACCAAGTCGGGCCCAAATCAAAACAGTGTGAGCCAAAGCAACTTGGATCCAAACTATCGGAGTCTAAACTTGCGCTCGCCTTAGCTGGTGCGGCCAATGTTTTGCTGAAAATACGCCCACCCAGCCGCTCACGCGCCTCGATCAAGACGTAATCGCGCTGCTGCCGTTGCAACTCAGCTGCCAAGCTTAAGCCCGCCAAACCCGCGCCCACAATGATGGTCTCAGTGTGCATTTGCGCTCTCCTGAAAACTGGAGCCGAAGCGCTGCGAGCCACAACACCGCATTGCACATTCATCTGCTCCCATGCATCGTCCCTGTTGATTAACGAGGCCTGGTCCATAGCCGATGATCACTGCAATCAATTCAATCGTTCCCGCTGCGTTGTATTCGAATCAGACAAGCGTGTGCTGTCCGCCCCCCAGGCATATCTCGCTAGCAACCATGCATTTATGTGCGCGGCCGAAATATGTCCGTATCGCGCTGATACATTCTGACGCGAGTCATTACCCAAACTAAAAGCCCGGCATGGCTGCAAGATGCATTGACATTGAACGCGAACCAGAGCAGACCGTATGGCTTGCCAGTCCCTTGCAGAACCAAAACCGCTAATGGGCAATTTAGCCGACTTTTCAGTTGCTTGAATTCGGCTATATAACAAAAGGTTTATAGACGCTCCGCCAAGGTACCACTAATCCAGGCCACAATGGCAGCCGCAGGTGCCGTTAACACAGCCCATAACAAACCGCCCAATAGTTGGCCCAGACGGGGCCACTCAGCGACCCAACCGGCGTCTGCGGCATCCCGAGTGGCGCTAAAGTCCCCAAATAGAACATACAAACCATTCCAGATCACCGCGATCCCCAGCACATAAATTGCCAGGCTCACCATAACTGAAAGTTTTAATGAACCATTCATTCCACGGTTCAAATGCCAGCTGTACCACAAGATAGGAAACAGCAAAAACCCATGGAACAGGCTCAGCGCATAGGTGGGCTGAATCATTTGCAGCAACACAGCACACACCGCCACCGCTATTAAAGGTGGCTTGAGCAGTTGTACTAACGACTTGTTCATATCAGTGGAGAACATGATCCCTTAACCCCCCGCTTGGCAAATCAAACCGTTTAAACAGGACCATACAGAGCCATTTTGCTCGACCCGCTCTGCTTGACCCTCTTCTCGATATTGGTGACATGGCCACACGGCAAAAAAATTGCACGCTGTCATTACTGTGGAGTTTGGCCTGTTTGCACCTGCCACAGATTGCGATAAATTCCATCGCGGGCAATGAGTTCGGCATGGTTGCCAGCTTCGGCGATGCGGCCTTGATCCAGTACGTAGATTCGATCGGCATCAACGATAGTGGACAAACGGTGAGCGATGATCAAGGTCGTGCGCGCCTGGGAGATACGAGCCAACGAACGTTGAATCGCAGCTTCGGTCTCGTTATCTACCGCCGAGGTGGCTTCGTCTAACACCAGCACCGGCGGGTTTTTCAAAATCGCCCGTGCAATGGCCAGACGCTGGCGTTGCCCGCCCGATAATTTCTGCCCACGCTCACCCACAATGGTGTCCATACCTGCCGGTAAGCGCTGAATAAACTCCATGGCCTCGGCCGCTTCGGCGGCGGCTAAAATATCGGCCTCACTGACATTGTCGGTGCCGTAGGCAATGTTTTCGGCAATGCTGCCTTGGAACAAAAAGACATCCTGACTCACCAAACCGATGCTACGGCGTAGTTCGTCTAGCTGCAGTTGATGAATATCGTCGCCGTCTAGGGTAATTCGCCCAGACGATGGCGCATACAAGCGCAGTAATAATTTCACTAAGGTGCTTTTACCTGAGCCGGTTTGACCCACAAAAGCCACCGTTTCGCCCGCCTCGATAGTCAGCGATAGATCACGTAACACCGTCACTTGGTTACCGTAATCAAAGCTCACCCGATTAAACGCAATGGCACCGCGTACCTCGGCTGCTTGGATTCGTTTATCGCCATCGGCAATCTGCACTGGGGCTTCGATTAAATCTAAGATGCGGCGCGATGAAGCCATGGCTCGCTCGTAGAGATCGGCAGTCTGCGCCAAACCCGTTAACGGCCACAACAGGCGCTGGGTCAAAAATACCAAGACACCATAAGCACCCACATGGAGTTCACCTTGCAGGGTTAACCAGCCACCCACAATAAAGGTTGCCAAAAAGCCCGCCAAAATCGCCATGCGAATGAGCGGAATAAAAGCCGAACTCACCGCAATGGCACGGCGATTGGCCTGCACATATTCGCGGCTTTCTTGCTCGACTCGCTGAGCTTCTAAGTTTTCGGTAACAAAGCTCTTAATCGTGGTCATACCGGCAATATTATTTGCCAGCCGACTACTCAAAGCACCCACTTTCTCGCGCACTTGGGCATACAGCGGTTGGGCCCGGCGTTGAAAGTAAAACGCCCCCAGCACAATCACCGGAATCGGGGTGAACGATAATAAAGCGAGTAATGGAGAAATAGCGATAAACACGCCGCCCACGGCAATAATGGTGGTGGCGACTTGGATCAAATCGTTGGCGCCGCCGTCTAAAAAGCGCTCTAATTGATTGACGTCGTCATTTAAGATGGCCACCAAATTACCGCTGCTGCGATCTTCAAAGTAAGCCATATCCAAACGTTGCAGATGACGATAGGCATCCATGCGCAAACCGTGTTGCACATCTTGGGCCAAGTTGCGCCATAACACGAGATGAAAATACTGAAACAACGACTCACCGGCCCAAATCAGGAAGGTCAAAACGCCCAATAAAATCATTTGCGACTCAGCCGACTCAATACCCAAAGCCGCGATGAACGAATCTTCCTGGCGCACCACCACATCGATGGCGATACCGATCAAAATTTCCGGCATCACATCAAACAGCTTATTGATCACCGAACAAGCACTGGCCAGCCACACACGCCGCCGCAAGGCACGGGTATAGCTGAGCAAACGTTTCAGGGCGGAGTGAGAAGAATCTGTGGCCATTGCGGCTCCCGACATAGCTAAGAGTAGACCGCGCCCACAGCACCACAGCGGTCCATACCCTCAAAGGCAGACGACCCCACTGGTAGCACCCTCTCAGGTAGACAAGCTTAAAAGCGTGGTTTTAGCGCGTACTTTTCAGTTGAGGGTAAGCGTCCAGAATACAAGCGCCGATCATAGCTCTAGCCGCTTCTGCGCCATGCTGATGGCTGGTTTGGGAGATGCGATAGCTCGCTGGGCGCTTATTGAAATTCCAGGGCCATCGCTTCTTCGTGGCGCTCGGGGGATAAATAACAATGGCTGCCACAAGCGCGAAAACCCGCAGTGGCAAAACGCTGGCGATACCAAGCAGCATCGCGCTCGAGGTAACCTTCGTGATCACCTTCCACGGCGTCTTCCGTGCAGTAGGCTTCTAACCAAGCGACTCCATCACAAAGCTCGGCAAAACCCGATAAACCCCGCTCCAGCTCACGCTCAGGAATGTAATGCATGACATCGGCGCACACCAGTAAATCTACCGGCTCTTCAAAGCGAAGTTCGGCCAGATCGCCAAAACTCACCAGATGCAGATTACGCTCGCGGCCATAACGCTCGATAGCGTACTCGCTGGAATCTAAACCGAGATAACGAATCTTTGGGTCGATGGCCAACAG
>JAKSCJ010000323.1 GCA_022360675.1 Lysobacterales bacterium | reverse complement strand
GATGGTAGTAATGGTTTTATTATTACTGGTGAGTTCGGTTCCCGGACGGGTAACTTTGTTGCACCGGCGGGAGATGTCAATAACGATGGTATTGACGACTTAGTGATTGCAGGTTTCTTTGGCGAGTTCGGCTATATCATTTACGGGCGCGATGGTAACTTTCCTGCTGAATTGGTAGCTGCGAGTATTACTGCTGATGATGGCGTTATGGTTAATTCTCGTGAAACCCCCGCTAACGATTTCTCTGCGGTTGCTGCCGCTAGGTATGCTGGTGATGTGAATAATGATGGCATCGACGATGTGATCTTCAGTTCTAATAGTGATTCCACGCTCGCAGCCTCGGCTACTTATGTCTTATTTGGTCGCAACGGCAACTTTGGTGCACGTATCAATCTGTTTGAGTTGGATGGCAGCGACGGTTTTGCCATGGATATTCGTTCGATCACGACCCAAGAAATTGTCGGTGATTCAGTAAGTGGTATTGGTGATGTGAATGGTGACGGTATCGATGACATTATCGCCAGCAGTATTTTTCTTTCCATCGCTGGCGGCACTAACAATGGCGCGGTGTTTGTAGTCTTTGGCCATGAAGGCCAGTTCCCGGCCCGTATGGATTTGGGTAGCTTGGACGGGTCTAACGGCTTTAGCGTATCGGGTGCTGGTTTCAATTATGGCTTTGGCCATGCATTAAGCCGTATAGGCGATATCAATGATGATGGTATCGACGATATTGGTATCGGCTCGTACCGTTATCGTGATGGCGCACCTCAGGTAGGGCGCGTGTATGTATTGTACGGGCGTCGCTCTGCTTTTCCTGTCACGATGGAGGCCGATAGTATTCGTTCGCCGGAGGGTTTTCGAGTGACCAGCGATCAGTTTTTAGGGCGTTTGGGCAGCGGCTTGGCTAGTGCTGGCGATTTTAATCGCGACGGCTTAAATGACCTCATCATTGGTGAGCCCGGTCCCATTGCTCAAACCGGTTTGGCTGGGCGTGTTCATGTTATCTATGGTCAATCGGGCTTGTATCCTGATGAGATTAATGTATCGACACTGCCAGGCAGTGTGGGCGTGACCATTGTAGGTAATGTGGATGATCGCTTGGGTGTTAGTGTGGAAATGGGGGGCGATCTAAACGGCGACAGCTACGATGACTTAGTGATTGCCGCCAACGGGGCCATCGACGCAGATACCAATACGGTCACGGGCAATCATTATGTGGTGCTGAATAATGCGACGGATGTGCTTTTTGACGCAGGTTTTGAAACGACGGCCTTACCCGTTCGTCTCCCGTAAATAATATTGCAGCATCGATGAATATTAGCCCTGAACATACGGGGCTAATATTCTTGATGAAGCTTACTTGGTTGAGCACGACTCGGTTGTTGTCTGTAACTGTTCTTGCAGCTGTAGACTGCGTTTCGCCCGCATCAGAGCCGCGAGATAGAACCAAGCTTTTATTCGGGCATCGGCGCTACTGTTGGCGCTGGCAAGAACAGCGGCCGCTTCGGCTAATGCTTGAGCCTGATCTTGTTGTGCTTGGTGCTGGATTTGCTGAAAGCTTTGACGGTGCTGTGCGCTGCACTGATGTAAACCTTGTTCTAAGGCGCGGTTTAGCAGTGGCCCTAGTAATGTTTCTAAATGAGCTTTCATTTAAAAGTCCAGCAACGATAAATGTTTGAATGCCTCGGTCTTGCTGCATTGAAGTGACACTATTTCTAAGTACAGCGTCTTATTTTCTAAACGCAGATAACCGAATACCCAATGAGTAGTGTCCACGCCATTTTGCATGGCTTTTAACCAAACTCGCGATGGGCCTTGTTGTTGAGCGACGAGAACCTCTTTTGCTGAGCTGTGGTCGTAGAGTTTTTGCTGCCAGCTTTGTTCAGTAGGATCAAAATGGGGAAGACCGCAGGCCCGAGCATTGATCAATACTGGCAGTCTTGGGGTTTGATCGAAAGGGGTTTGTTGAATGGCTTCAGCCATTCGTTGACGCAGTGTTTGCCAATGGGTGATGACTTGCGCCTGTTGTTGGCCTTGGGGCTCGAGTTGGGTATCTTCGCGCCCTGATAGGCTGCCGTCGACTGATAACCAAGCTTGCTCCACCTGTATTTGTTGGCCCAGTAACGATTTGAGCGTTTGCTGACCCCAGCGCTCGCTGCTGATGAGCTCTTGCGGTGAGAATCGTCCGTACTGTTGCGGCGGCCTAACAAGGTTATAGCGATACCAGTGTTGTTGCTGCCGATCACAAAAGTGCACACTCAAACCACTCATGCCACGGCTCGAAACCCACGCTTGCAAGCCCACACAATGGAGCTCTAGGTTGGCACATTGAAAATATTCGCGACGATGCACGCCCGCCAGTTGATAGCGCGGCCGAGGCATGGGTTCGGATTGCAGGGCGCGAATGAGAATCATGGCGTCGAGAATACGTTCTCGAATGGCTTGGGTGCTGACCGCGGCCTGGGCTTGCAGTTCTTGCTTCAGAACTTCGCATAAACGGCTTAATTGCCCCGCTAAGCGTGGGAAACCACTTTGCCGCACTTGGGTCGCTAAAGCTTGACCACGGCTAATACTGTGGGGTTCGAGCTGATGTAAGCCGATACGCACAATATGGTGTAGCCAGTCGCGGCTGTCGTTCAGGCTGTGTTGTTCCTCGTCGTTCAAAGGGGCTTCGGGTAGTTGTTCCAGAGCACAAATACCCGCTTCGTCTACAGCTTTAAGCACCACGGCGGCGCGGTGCAAACAACGTGCTTTTCCACACTCGCATAAGGAGGCGTCGAGCCCGGCATTGCGTGGAATACGAACCCTGTAGCTTTGTTGCTCGATCACCGTACCCACCAGGGTGTTACGTTCTTCTTGGATATGGACGGGCAGGCCGCGTTTGAGTTTTTCGGTGGCGCTCTCGAGCTCTTTTCGACCTAATTGTTTAATGCGCTCTACGTGGTTATCGATTAACCAAGGACCAGGCGCTAGTGTGGCCGGTGCTGGCGGGTCGCTTACTTCATTTGCATGGTCGCCGTCACTGCTTTCAGGAGTAGTCGCTGGATGATGTTGTAGCCAATCCTGGGCGAACAGCAAGGCACAAATAGCATGTTGGCACGGCCCCACGGCGTCGCAGGAGCAATCGAGATGCTTGAAGCCTGCTTCCGCCAAGGTCACGGTGTGTTGTTGATGGCCGTGGGCGACTCGTACGCTCAACGGAACTTGCTCGAAACTGGGCTCGGGATTAAGGGCTTGGGTGTTGCTTAATAGTTTGCGTGCGCGGCGCAGCAAGCCTCGATTGGCCCAGGCGATGAAATCGTCGTCTTCTAAATCGCTTAACCACTGCTTGAGTGTGCTCATCGAACGCGCGCTCCCACCCAATCGGCCAAATGCTCGGGCGTCATGGCGCCCACGGGCATGCCTACATCGGCCAGGCGTTGGGCCATATCGCGGTCGTAGTCGGGCTGGGCGCGATCATCTAACGCCGCTAAACCTAAACACTGCACACCGGCTTGGCGTAAGGCACCCACTTGACGCACGAGATCGGCCGCATCGCCACCCTCGTAGAAATCGCTGATCAACACCATGATGCTACGTTGGGGCTGATTGATTTTACTGGCGCAATAGCGTACGGCCTGGGCGATATCGGTACCGCCGCCCAGTTGTAAACCGGTAAGGATTTCCACTGGGTCGTCCAGGCGCTCGCTTAAATCCACCACTTGGGTATCGAACACCAAATAATGGGTGGATAAACTGCTGATACCACCGAAAATTGCCGCCACCACAGCACTATGAATAACGGAATCCAACATGGAGCCCGATTGATCCACGACGATAAAAATATCCCACCGTAAACTACGTTTTTGGCGCTGGCTGAATTGGACTTTTTCCAGCACTAGCGCATCCAGTTCCAGGTTGTAATGGGGCAGATTATGTTTAACGGTGGCGAGCCAATGCACATTGGCTAAGGCGGGTCGGCCCCCTAAACGATGACGATTGCGTGGACCTCGAACCGCATTGATGAGGTGAGCGCGTATGCGTTCTTCGATGTCTTTAACAACTTGACGAATAATGCGCCGTGCTTCGGCTTTAGCTTGGCCCGAGAGATGCGATTGATATTGAATGAGGGTGCGGACTAAGTCCAAAGTGGGTGGCGTTTGGCGCATGATCTCGGCGTCGGTCAGTAAGCTGACTAGGCCATAACGCTCCACGGCTTGTTGCTGCAGAATATCCACGGCACTTTGCGGAAATAACTCGCGTACCTGACCTAACCATCGTGCCGGGGTTAAGCGTGAACCGCCGCGACCGGATTGACGCGATTGGGCTTGGCGTGGCTGGGCTTGGCGTGGCTGGGATGGATGATCGCCGTCGTCGTTGGTGTCTCCATCGTCGCCCAGTGATTCCGCTAATTCTTCCAGTAACTCGGCGAATAAATCGCCGTCGCTACCGAATTGCTCGCCTAGGTATTGTGTGTCGTGACCTAGGCCCACACCGCGCTGCGCCTGTTCACGGCCCGCTAGATACTCTAAGGCCTGATCTTGCTGTTGTTGCTTTGGGCTGAGCGGATCAAGATCGGCTGCTTGCGGCCCCAAGATTAAACGCCAGCGTTGGGCGGTTTCGTTCATCGTTACCATCCCCATTGTTTGAGCAAGGCGTGGGCTTGGTGTAGCTCATCGCGGTTGAGCGATGCGAGCTGTGTTGGGGTTTGATCGGGCTCACCATTCAATAAGGCTTGGATTTGTTGACCCAAACGTTGGCTTTCGCGTGGTTTGAGTTGGGTGAAAGCTAAGCGCAGGCCGGGCAAGCATTGTAAGAACGTGGATTCGTCCCAGTGCTCGATTAACTGGCTAATGGCGCTTAGGAGCTTGGGATGATTTAAAACAATGGCGCGGCTGCTTTGCATTAAGCCCGTGAGGTAATCGCCGATGTAACTCGGCTCGATCCAAGCTTGGCGGCAAGCGTTATTGAGCTCGGCTTCTACCGCTTCATCGCTGAGTGCGCCGTGGTGGTACAAAACACCACAAGCCAAGCCCGCCAATGTGCCGTCATTTTGCTGAAGCAAGGCGCGGAGTTGATCTAAAAAGAGATCGGCCTCCAGTGCAATTTGATCTTGTTGAATAAAGGCACTCAGCTGGCGTATGGCGCTTTGAATTGCCGCACTACGTTGGGTGTCGACTTGCTGAATCCACCCCAGCGCCGAGCAAGCATTGCGATAAGCCAATTGCTGTTGTGATTGTAAGGTTGGAAAGTGCGTTAAACGCAGCACCTTCTGTAATTGTTGACAATACAACAGCTGTGCCAGTGCTGCGACTAACGATTCGAAAAGATGATTTCCGCCGAGCCAAGTTTCTAGCGCCGCTAAACAGGGTGAAATGAGCTCGTTCAAGCCCATGCGTAGGGCTTGGGGTAGCAAGCTGGCGATGGTGCCTTGAAATTCGGGATCGCTCAACTGTGCCAGCAAGCGATTAGCGGCAGCCTCGGCAATATGCGTACCTAAATGCTGTTGCTCGGTGAGATGCGCTTCTACATCGGGTTGCCATTGCACCGTCCAGATCTCGCGTACCCGGTTGAGGTCTTTTTGTTCGGCAAAATTTGGGCCTGCGGTGTAGTCGCCGTAGGTGCTACCCAAGAAGCGTAAGCGATGTAACCATGCCGAAATGTCTCGATGGCGTTGGCTACGGTAAATGTCTAAAGACTTTTCCGCTGGCGTGGCTGCCGACAACGGCAACCGCCACTGGCGCGCGCTACGGCGAAAGTCGTCTACCATGGGCAGTAGTGGCCAGGCGCGGCACACGCGACCAGTGCGTTCTTCCTGTAGTGTGACCTGGATGGCTTGGTCTAGTAGTTGTTGATGATCACCATGAATGGCTTGGAAACAGCTATGTAGGCCATCGCGCCATTCCATTCTGCCCGCTTGAACACCGCGTAGCGCCGCTAAACGTTGGCGCTGGGCCATGGCCTCGATACAGTCGGGCAGACCAATTAACTCGCCTGCCTCGCGTAAATATTGGGCGACTTTCAGGGTTAATTCTGTGTTGGTTTTCTCGGCACTTTCGCCCTGTTTATTCCACAAGGCATGGTAATAACCGCAGTCGGGTAAGCCGGCGGCGTATTGATTGGCCTTGTCTAGGCGTTGTAAGGAATAGGGAATTAAGGCCACGCCGTGTTGCGCATCGGGCTTGCTTAGCTCACTCGTGTGAATGGCCCGTGGGGCGGCTTGGGCGTAGCTTTGCGCCAGCGCTTCGGTGTGGTAACCGCCAGTGACTACCCAGACTCGTTTGCCACTGTCTACCGCATCACGAATGTGGGCCGCCATGCATTGCTCACGCAGTGCGGTTTCGGCATCGGCCTGGGCGGGATCGGGGCGTAGTAACAAACACCAGGCTTTGAGATCTTGGAAGAAGCTATGGCTGTCGGTGTGGTGTGCTCTGGATTCAAACCAACGATCCCACAGTTCGTCGATATCGCGGCAGGCGGTGGTTTGTAGCAATTGAGGCAAAAGATGATGGTCGCGCCAATCGTTTTCGTCGAGCAAGCTGCGATCTTCAGCGCCGCTATCTTCGCTACGAAAGCTGCTGCGCTGAAGGTAGGGCGCGTCGATAAAACGCACCTGAGCACCAGCATCGCAGGCTAACTTTAAAGCAACCCACTCGGGCGAAAAACGCGCCATCGGATAATACGCTCGGGCGCGCGCCGTAGGGTCGTCGGGGTGTTGGTGATAGCAATACACCGCCACTGGTGGGCGCGTTTCGGCATCGGCCAAATAAGGTAGCACCGCTTGCAGGTTTTCTGGTGCTTCAATCAACACCAGCTCGGGCTGATCGGTAGTAAATAAGCGCTTAAGATGTTGCGCCACTGCCGGGCTGTGGTGACGAATGGGAATGAAGCGCAGCGTAGGCGTATCGGGAATTGCGGCTAAGCGTGCGCTTAAATCGGGAATACACGCCAGCTGCTGTTGAAGCGTGCCGACAGTCATGGGAGAAATACTCGCCAGCTCATCATTTAGGCCTACTCGGGCAGGGCGTTACGACCATGAAGAAAATCACGCCATACCGGCTCCGAGCGTTCTTTATCCACCAGTTTTAAGTATTGGCGCAGGCGATGTTGATCTTGATCGTCGTCTTTAATGACCGAGCCCACCATGTGGCGCAGCAAATGGCGGGCATGGAGTTGATCGCTCTGTGCCAAATACCAACTATGCACGGCGGCATCGTGGAGTACGGCCACCGCTTCGGCCGTGGACATCACGCTAGACATGGCATCTAACTGCACGCCTGAGGCTTGCCCTTGGCGCAGTTCTTGGAACACGGTAACCAACAGCTCGGTGACATCGGGCGTGATGGTAAGCGGAATGTTTTGGGTTTCTAGTAAGCGTTTGACTTCGCTTTGGACCAGCTTGGTTTCTAACTGGCGATCACGAATGGCGCTGAGTGCCTCGAAATTGAAACGGCGTTTCAACGCCGCCGACATATCGTTCACGCCACGATCTTTTAAGTTGGCCGTGGCGATGACGGAGAAACCGGGCTTGGCCAAGAGCACACTATCGTCGGCATTTTTCATTTCGGGAATGTGCAACAGCCGGTCCGACAAAATAGGAATCAAGCAATCTTGGACTTCGGTGGGGCAGCGAGTGATTTCCTCAAAGCGCATGATTTGGCCCGCTGCCATGGCTTGATATAAGGGGCCTGGAACCAAGGCTTCGGGGCCGGGGCCTTCTTTCAGTAATAAGGCGTAATTCCAGCTGTAGCGAATCTGCTCTTCCATCACGCCAGCCCCTCCCTGCACAGTGTGCAAAGAGGTTCCAGAAACGGCGGCAGCCAGTAATTCCGACAACATCGATTTAGCGGTACCGGGTTCGCCAGCCAATAACAAACCCCGTTGGCCGGCCAAGGTGGCAATGGCGCGTTCCACGGCCACGTCGTGGCCATAGAGCTTGCGACTGATGGGCACATCACCCGCATCGCCACCCACCACAAAGGTACGCACTGCCCGTGGCGTTAATTGCCAGCCTGTTGGCTTCGGGCCTTGGTCGAAGCTAGCCAACGCTTGTAGTTCGGCGGCAAAGCGTTGCTCGGCGGGTAAGCGCTGGGCTTGGTTTTGCGGTTTCATCGCGGCATTGCTGCTGCGTTTTGTGGTGGCTTTTTTACGCGGCATTAGCTGACTCCGGCAGCGTCTTTTAAGGCTTGAGCTTGGCTTAACAATAGGGCACGCAAACTAGCAGGTAATTCGCTTAAGCCTAAGGATTTCTTATGCCACCAGCGCTCGCCTTCGTCGTCGTCGGCTTTGCGTTCGGGGTCGTTAATGCTGCGGCAGCGGATATCGAAGCTTTCTAAGGTCACAGGTTCTTCGGCATCGAAGAACACGCTCATGCCATCGTGACTGAGGGTGACGAGCCAATGGCCGCGATCTAGTTTTAAAGTGTGCTCAGAAATACGCGCACCATCGCCCGCTTCACCTTTTTGATAGCCCCATTTTTTTAGCAAGCCAGCCAAGCTGGCATGGGTGATGACTTGGCCATCGTGGCGCAGAATACGATCTGCTTTGGCTTCTTCCTCGTTGGCTTCAACGATGGGGGCGTTCCATTGATCGATGGGCGAGGGGATTTGGTAATCCTCAAAGTGTTCTTTCCAGGCTTCGCGATCGTCGGCACTGATATCCAGAGGGTGGCAGATACGCAAGCTGGCCGTGGCTTCAGGTAATTGGATTTCGTCGTCGTTGAGATCCAACAAAGCGCCATCGTCGCTGGGGCGCAATTGCAATAAGGTACTGCCTTCGGCATCCATGGCGTTAAATACAATGCGGCTACCCACGATACTCAGCAAAGGATGTTCCACAAACATGCGTTGCCAGTGAGCACGTGGATAGGTTTTGCCGATGTGTAGTGCTTCAGTTAAACGTTTGCCCTGCTGAGTTAATACCGGCTTTAGGTTTTTCTTCAATGCTTTGAATTTCAACTCGGCCTGGCTACGCAGATCGGTATCTTCATCGGCTTTAGCTTTGGGTAACGATTTGGTGCTTTTACCCTTGGGCCCCACCACCACTAAAGCCAAGTCCGGGCCGATTTTGGCCGTGTATTGGTACGGCCCCACATCCAGCACTAAACCTTCTTTCGTTAAGCCAAAACTGGGGACCAGTTGATCGAGGAAATCGGGTAACGACAGCCCGCGTTTGTCGGCAGCTGCTTGCAGCGTTTGCTGGCAGGTATCGACAATGGATGGTGAGAAGCCGCGGCTTTCCCATAGTTCGCGAACTTGGGCGAGGCCGAAAATACCGGGCATACGGCCAATCAGGCGAATGGCGTCGTTGGCTTTGACCTTGCGCTGTTTCTTCCAGGCTTTGACTGCCTTCACTAATTCATTGACGACTCGCTCGTCGGCGTAATTGGCCACCGCACGGGTAAACCAGGTCACTTCGGCCGCGCCATTAGCGGCAACCCATTGATTCACACCATAAAGGGCAAAGTCGGCGCGCGTGCCTGCGTTTAAGAAACTGAGAATTTTGCGTGCGCGGCGCGGCAGTTGTTCGGCATCGTCACTGGCTAAGATGGTGAGCAAGTATTGGGCTAGATCGTCACCCAAAGGTGCCAGTAGATCGGCAATATCGGCCGACCACTGTTTGCTAACGGCCGCCGGAACCTTTTGATCCTGGGCCAAGGCTTGTAAGGCCTCCAGCGAGAGCTCGGCCCACGGATCGAGATCGCTGATGGATTCGCCGCCGTTTTCCAGGGCATCTAAACAGAGATCTCGCGAGGCTTCGTCGTGGGCTTTATCGTCGATAAATTCACGAATGATAGGTAAAGCTTCGGGCGCTGGATTGAGCGCTAAGCCGGTGAGAATCAGGTTTCGGGTTTTGGCATTTTTGCTTTGCAATAAACCCGACTCTTGAATGGCGGCCGGGCTGATGCGAGCGACGAACTCCAAAGAAGGCTTACGGATGGTTTTTTGTTTGCTGGCAAAGAGCTTGCCCAAGGTGGCACTACAGGCCAGTAAGGCTTTTTTCTCCATGGCTTGGAGTACTTTGCAGCGCTTGCGGTTGTCTAGAGCATCGAATTGTTCGGGATAACGCGCCAGTGCTTCGTCCACCACATTGCCATCAACATTGTGTTCTTCGCGATAAAACCAGCCCGAGCCTTGCGATAAAGTGCGGGCGGCAAGATCGGGTACCAATTCCATTAGCGGTGATTCGAGGTAACGACCGATGGAGGCGATGGTGGATTCGTAGTCGTCGCGGTAGCCTTCTTCAATGACTTCTTGGAAACGCTCGGGCTCGCTTTGATACCACTGACCCGCTAAATCGAATAGCGCTTGATCGATGGGCTCGCGGTAATCTAAGCGATCCATAAAGGAGCTCACCAAGGTGCCACGGGTTTCGCCACCACCACGGCGGCGATGGCGACTGCTGAGATTCTCGCCCTCCATGGGGGCAGCATCGGCGCGATCCCAAACCGTGCCCCATAATTCGGCGTCGGCATTGTAGAGGCGATCGACCACGATGTGCGGATGTTGTTCGCAGGCTTGTTTGAGCAGCGGCCAAATCTCGGGATGGCGGCGTTCTTTTGCATCCAGAGATTCAGCATCGTCTTCGTCTAACCAAGCCAAACGATTTAATTCGGCAGCGGCATTGCGACGAACTTCATCCTCCGGATGTTCTTGGACCAGCTTCAACAGCTCGGCTGCGTTTTTAACGCCGCGCAATAAGCGGTATTCCACTTGTTCTTCGTTGCGAATATGTTGCCAAACCAGGCTGAGTAACTCGGCCTCGTCGATATGCTCGCTCAGCTGACCCAGCACTTTTTTGAAGTACTCGGGTTCAAGTTTGCTGAGAATACTGCGATACCAGTCGAGTGCTTCGGGGCTGCTAAGCTGCGCGGCACAGCTGCCATTTTTGCGATATTTGAACTGTTCGAAGACCAGCGCGCAGTCGGGGTTGCGCTCTTGGATGGTGTCGGAAAGCCAATGCAAACGAAATTCTTCAGGCAGTTTCAGCAACCAGATACGGAACTCATCGGCGCTGCTCATCCAGGCTTCCACCAAACCCACACCGTTACACCAATCGTTAAAGCGATGATGGCGGGCGTTGTCGGGAAGAAGGGTGAGATCGTCGTGCTGGGCGAAGGCATGATTGATGGGGCGGTGGTAGTTTTCGTGTAATACAAACCACTGCTCACGCTGCCATAAGTTACCCCGATGATGAACGCCGCGCCCATTGGCGATAGCGGGGTAATTGACGGCAAATTGCTGACCGGCATCGCTTTGAGCACACAAAAGACGCATTACAGCAAAATAGGCGATGAACCAACTCAGTTCATTGGTGGCTTCGCCGTTGTAATCCACATTGTGATCGTCGGGCTTGGCTTCGCTCAGTAGTTCGCTCAACAGCCCAGGATTGGCCTGTACCGAAGTTAACTGGGCATGCAATGCTTGCCATTCGTGGTCACCTGCTGCCAACGCCTGCGCCCAAGGCTGCATGGCATCTAGCAATTTATTTAGGTAATTACTCTTGGGTAGTGTGGACTCAGTGTAGTCGGGCTTAGCAACACACCAAGTGCCCAAAGCCGCCACATCAAAAAACGGACAACACAAAGTGGCCATGCGCTCGCTGCGCTGTAGCCAGTCGCAGGCATCGGTGGATGTGAACATCCATTCATGGGCTTGTTTCACCTCATCCGCCCAAGCACCATGCAGATACAGACGATCGCTCTTGTACTTAAAAGCATGTTGAGCCAAAGCCTGACCCCAAGCCTGCGGTAGCGGCGCATCCCCCCGCCAATACGCGCTGATATCTGCAAATGAAAGACCGTCTCCACAGCCAATATCCTGGTATAAATCTTTGAGTGTATTGAAAAACTGTTCTTCGCTGGCCGTGGCGCTGAGTAGCTCCACCGCGTACTTACGTTGCTGGGTTATGGCATTCACAGATCGACCCTTTGTAGTTGTTATGTGACGGTATTGATTAAACGGCAGGGTATTCTCAAGAGCAGAGAATAGTTTTCTGTTTTAGGTGAAACCGCCGATGGCTAGACTAGCAGAGGGTTAGCTTAGGCACAAAAAAAGCCCCTCACAGAGGGGCTTTTTTTCAACCGTAAACCCAGTGCGTGTATTACGCACTGGGTTTAATTCGGTTTTAAACGTGTTCTGTAAGTCTTACAGCGCAACGTTTAAGGTCAGCCAGAAACGATCCACGTCTTCGAAGGTGGATTCGTTGTCGGCTGAGAATTTGGCGTATTCAAAACCAACGGTGTAGTACTGGTTGATTTTGGTGTAAATACCCAGATCCCATTCGTCACCGTAGTCAGTGCTGCCGTTTTCGGATTCGAAGGTGTGGTATTCAGCAACAAAGTTCACAGACTCTAAGTAGTCAACATTGTTGATTTTGTGCAGGTAGCTCACTTTACCGTAGTAGTCTTCCAAGCCGTCAACCGGAGTGGCTACGAATACGTCGGCCCAACCGGCATAGGGGTGAGCATCACCCAGCGGGGTTTGGAATGAGTTGGTGCCGTCACCTTCCAAGCTTTGGAAACCGCCTTTAACGGTAACGCCAGCCCAGCTGAAGCCCGATTCGATTAAGAAGTAATCGAAATCGATGTCGGCTTCGTTGCCGTCGCCTTCGTCTTGGTGCGCGTAGTCACCTTGGTAAACCACAGAGAAGTCGTCGTTTACGGGGATAGCACCATCGAAGTGAATACCGTAGGTGTCTAAGCTGTTTTCAACGGCATCGTCGAAGTCCAGTAGGTAAGCGTAACCAGACACTTTAGTGTAAGGCACGATGTCGGTGGAGATGTTGAACAAGTTGTTGCTTACATCGAAATCACCGGCGTCTTGATCAGCACTGGTTACGGTGTTGAAACCCCAGCCGTAGCTGTAGTTCACGGTAACGTGCGGGATGAAGCTGGTGGTGAAGTTCACGGCATCGTGAGTGGTTTGTTTCTGACGGAAGTTGGTGTTAGAAACAAAACGCTCGTTGTCGAGGATCAAGGTTTGACGACCAGCGGTAATGGTGGTGTCTTCGATACCGCTGTAGCGGATGAAGGCACGGTTTACAGCAGTACCTTCAGGATCGGCAACCACACCGCGGTTGATACGACCGTTTAAGGTGTCGTTGTAACGCTCATTACCGATGTTAACGGTGTTAGAACCTTCGATTAAAGCGGAGAAACCGTTGAAAGTGCCGGTTTCATAACCGAAGCGAGTACGCAGGGTGTTCGCTTTACCATGACGCTCAACCGCTTGATCGTCAACATTTTCGTAGCGGAAGCGCGCATCGAAAATGATGGTGCCTTCTTTCAGCGCATCAATTACGCTGTCGCTTTCTTCAGCGAACGCACCGGGAGCGAGCAACATGCCACCCACCAACAGGGCGATTGTGCTTTGCAATTTATGAGATTTCCGGTTCATCGTTTTCATCCTTAGTTAATTTTGGATTACTTTGTAATTTCGTACTTTTTCCATCACGGCGAGGCAGGGTTAATGCCTGCCTCTGGGCAGATTCTTTAAAAGGGGCGGGCGCCAAATAAGGTTGTCGCCAACTTCTATAAAGAAGCAGCTAGAGCGAAGATGAAAATCCCTGTTTGCACGATGGCAAAACTAAAAACCGTTGCCGCATAACTGTTAACTGCGATCGTTTATGCCCGATCTTCACGCAAAGCAATCCCTACTCGACACACACGAGATCGAGTGCAGGCGGCCTGTATAAACGGCTACCGCAATATTTAAGAATTTGCTTCAACGCGAAAAACCAACAACGCTAGATGCATTGATGGTGAGGCATGGTTTTTAAGGCGGTTGCGTGATGCCCTGGAATGCTTGTGCTGAAAAAAACAGCACAACAGCTACGGTTTTAAACCGTAGTTAAAGGTAACTCCCTGTACATCGCGTCGTTACTAAGCCTTTAGTGATGTTGCAGCCGGACTTAAAAATCACTAAACCTATAGCGATGCCAAATTCAATCGTGCTCGATTGCTTTTGGGCGGTAATTTGCTATGGGTGGTGATCAATGGGTAAGTCCAGATGAACACTGGCATAGAACGTCGTTCCACGCGCCCCCTTGGATCCATTGCTATTGCTTAAACCCCCAGCGCTAAGCGTAGCTATTTGCTTTATGAAATGAGCTTAAACTAACGCGATAACAACAACGCCCTAGTAACTCAATAGAAAGAAAAAGCACTAGCAATGCTCAGCAACGAACGATTAAGAACGGCACAAACGCGAAGAACTCGCAGCAGGAACCCCCCTATGGGTCTCAGCCATGTTTTCCGACCGAGGCTTGGATGGTTGGTATCGAAGCCCGTCTGGTTGTTTGTGCTTAAATCGTTTTAATCCTTCAGCGCGTATCCTAAATCCTGTTAAATATGCAAACAAGCGAAGTACATAAGCAAATGCTGCGTGCTTCACTAGGTTTGCCCATTGTGTTCAGAGCTTCGATACGCCCAAGAGTCTCTGCACCCCTTTATCTGTACTATTATCTCACTTTTGCAGTTTAATTGCTGTCTTTTTTACGGCTCTGCATAAGTTTTTTTCGATAGAGCGAAAAATTATAGAAGCCTGGGCATTAGTGAATTAAGCATGGCCTATCAGAAGCCATGAAGTTGCTATAGAACGCTTATAAGAGAGTAGATAAAGTTTAGCTTTTTTGCAGGTACTAATTTGCGGATGCGTAATAAAGATGAAGCATAAATGGTAATGACGATGACTTAAGGTAGATCTAGTCATCGCCGTTATACAAAAATGCGTCTATAGACGTTTGCCAGTTAACGCCTACGGCAGCGGCTGCTTATTGCGAATCGGCCTTGCTGGCGAGTTTTTCTAAGGCATCGCCGGTGAGGCGAAAAGTGGTCCAGTCTTCGAGGGGATTAGCACCTAAGGTGTGATAAAAGCCGATGGCCGGTGTATTCCAATTGAGCACTTGCCAATCCATGCGTCCGCAACCGCGATCGCGCGCGATGGCTGCTAGCCTTTGCAGTAGTGCTTTACCGATGCCTTGACCACGGAAGTTAGGCTTCACGAAGAGATCTTCCAGATATAAACCCTGGCGCCCGAGGAAGGTGGAGAAATTATGGAAGAACAACGCAAAGCCGCAGCATGCGCCT
The DNA here is from genome assembly GCA_022360675.1 of Lysobacterales bacterium. Lineage (GTDB taxonomy): Bacteria > Pseudomonadota > Gammaproteobacteria > Xanthomonadales > Wenzhouxiangellaceae > JAKSCJ01. Next base: position 2,910 of record JAKSCJ010000323.1, on the reverse strand, counting down.
TCCCATTCCGCCAAAATTACCTCGGCATCGGGCTTGCTGGAGAACAGCGCTTGGCGCAGGTGTTCGTCGGTGGCGATAGCTTCGTGGCGTAATTTCTCGTACTCGGCGAGTTCTTCAATGAGCTGGCGAATTTGGCTTTCATCGCCGGGGCGTGCCGGTCGAATAATGAGGCTGCGGGACATAGGGAATCCTTCTCAATCCACTAAGTAAAAATCGATGGTGCTCACCACGCGCACGATTTTGGTTTCCGGGCTGTTGATATCGCGCTCACTAATGGTAAATACCCCTTGCTTTGCACGCCGAATACCACCTACTTGGCTGTTGGAGTCGCGCGCAAATTGCTCGGCGGCAGCACGGGCATTTTTGGTGGCGCTGGCAATCATATCGGGTTTGATATCGTTTAAGCCATTAAATAAGAATTGGGCGCTGGGGCCGTAGGTTTCTGCCAAGATCACCCCTTCGCCAATCAGATCACCTGCACTGGCCATGGCGGCTTTGGCGGCGTCAACCTTGGGGCTTTGTACGGTAATCGTTACGGTGGCATTAAAGCGGGTGCGCGGTTGATCGTTGCCCCAGCTTTGGGCGTGTAAATCGACAATACGCGGTGCTGCGCGATTAATTTCAGCTTCGTCAAAGCCGTTTAACATCAAATAGGCAATGACAGTCTCGGTGTTTTGTTCCAGTGCGCTTTGTAAGCCTTGCAGATCGTTATGACTCACCGAGAACGAGAGTGGCCAAACCACCCAATCGGCGGTGACCGTACGCTCGGCCAAGCCTTTGACCGTGACGTGGCGATCGCCGAACTTCACATCACGGGCGGCGTCGGCCAGGAAATAAGCGGCCAAAACGATGGCGACACCTACGATCAATGCGCTGGTGCGGGCGTGTATCGACGGACTCATGGAATTCTCCCGATGATGTGTTCGTAAAACTAATGAATCATCTTTGAAGTCAGTATTTTACGGAAAGATTATAGCTTTGTACTAATACATCAGAGACAAAAAGCCTCGGCCAAGTGCCGAGGCTGCGTTAACTGGTCGCGGTAAAGGCTTGTTATTAGCCTTCGAAGCCATCTTGATAAATCAAACCACTGCAAGCAGATGGTTGATCGAAGGCTTCGGTAACCGCCAGTGTGCCCACGCCGCCGCCATCGTCGGCGCTAATGCCCATACCACGGCGCGCGAAAGCTTGCCAGATTTCGCATTGGTTGGCACCACCATTGTTCACTTCGTCGGCCAGCAAAATGGCATCGCGGGCATCTAAGAAGGAGGGCAGACAAGGCTGCATTTTCAAGCCATCCACCACCAGCTGCAACGCCAGTTTATTACCGCCATTGCCATTGATTAAATCGGCCTCAAAGCCATAGCGATCGACCAAATTCCAATACATATCCCACAGTGCGGTGGCCCATACGGTGCCCACGCCATGGGGAATGGTGAGTGGGCTGCCTGAGCGTCCTGCATCTGCAATATCACCGTAGGTAAACGAATTAATATTGAGATCGCGACTGTAGGGCGCGGCACGAAAACCGCCCAGTGGGTCGTTATCGCGGTAACGCAAGTAACGCCCAATGCCACGAGGTGTTTCAGCTGTATCGTTGGGCTCAGCGGTTAATGCCAAAGCGAGGAAATCGCTCCAGCCTTCGCCCGCTTGCTGGGAGAAGAAAAGACACGACGAGGTCGATGCGCCACCGGTAAGGCGAATCGATAAACCATGGCCGTATTCGTGGGCGATGACACCGTTATCGATATCACTATCGCGTCGAATCGTCGTATGAGTATCGAGACGTAAGTTGATATCGACACCCTGATTGATCTCGGCGCGTATCGTGAGGCCGTCGTCGTTACCGATCATGGCCGAGGGAATGGTAATTTGATCGCCAACGCTTCCTGGATCCATGCTGAAGGCCCGATTCCCGGGGCGATTATTGATCACAATCACACCGCTGGCACCGGCGCTTTGTGCATTCAGCGCTTGTTCGCTGAACTCGCAACGAAAATCGGTGCGATCAATCACAGCCACCCGCCCGGCAGGAAATCCCACTAGTGGATCACAGGCTTCCGTCGGCATGGCGGAGCCATCGTCCACCAGTGCTAGCGTACCTTGGAAACCGGCCTGGGTGATGTCGGGCCCGAAGTTGGCCGGCACTGCACGGTAATTGCCGGCAATATTGGCAGGAGCCGTCACTTCAACCACTGCTGGAGGCGTAAAGATAAACATCTGCATACGACCAGGTGTGCCGTCGGGCGGCGAACTAAAATTCGCATTATTCAAGCCCGAGCCATCATGGGTATCGGCTCGCACCGCATCGCCGCCTACGCCGCCATTGCCATAGTTATTTTCTTGGAAGTTACCAGACGCTTCATCAAAGCCCACGTGATACAGCACATCGTGAATGTAGTTATTCCAATAAAACAAATTGGTGATGGCGAAGTTTTCGTATTGGGTCGGGTCTTGAGCGCTTAAATCCAGTGGAAAATCGAAGATGAGATCCACACCGCCATCGGGGCGGCGACCGCCGTCGTTGCTGTCGTCGGTATCTTCTTGGGCCATGACATTATTGCCACGAGTGTCTGTGAACTCGGCACCGGGGTTGCCATCGGTATCGTGCCAGCCAAAAGGTGAAGCGAGCGTATCGGCGGCATCGTCGATGAGCTGGGTATTGCCATCTAGCGGCGACTCCAGAGGCTCTGGGTAAACGTGGTAGCTGGCTTCCTGGGTCCAGTTCACTTGATTCAGCAAAGCACCGGTTTCGGCGTCGATCCAACACTGCCACCAATCGCTGCTGTGGTGGGGGCGAATCACGGCTTCCCAGGCCAGCACGGGCGCGCTATGGCGTTGACTGACATCGTAGTAATACTGCGCCGCTACGGGAATACGGTCTTGCGATAGTGCATCACCGGCAAACTC
>JAKSCJ010000014.1 GCA_022360675.1 Lysobacterales bacterium | reverse complement strand
ACCCCATCAGCTCAGCCGAGCTGAGCCGCCTGAATTTATTCCAGGTCAGCGGCTATCGGGCACGCAGTGTGGTGGTTAGCGATGACGGCAGCACGTTAAATCAGGTGGTGGAGCTGAAGCTGTATCACCGCAATACCGCCCGCGAGCGCACGGTGATTTATCCCCAGTTATGGCGTTTAGATGAAGAACGCGATCGCTGGATGCTGCACTCGGGCTTACCTAATGTAAGTCGAAATTAAGCGATGGCGATCCGCAGTATCGCCGTTATTAACCCCAAAGGTGGCAGTGGTAAAACCACCATTGCCACCAGCCTCGCTGCGCATCTCTGCTTCGAAGGCTTTCAGCCCGCTCTGCTCGATCTCGATCCACAGTGCTCAGCCAGCGACTGGCTCGCCCAAAGACCGGCAGATCTCACCCCGGTGGGCCAAGCCCAGGCCGTCTACAAAAACGAGATCCTAAAAAAAGTTCGCCTCCCCAAAGCTTGCGATGCATTGATTATCGATACGCCCGCCGGTCTTGCCGAGCACAACCTCAAATTAGTGCTCAAACAAGCCCAAAGCATTATCATTCCGTTGGTTCCATCGCCCATCGATATGCGTGCCGCTTGGCGCTTTTTGCAGCAGTTGGTTGCCATGAAAGCCATCGTGAAAGGTAAAAATAAAGTGGCATTGGTGGCAAATCGGTGTAAAACGCGGACGATGATTTTTCGTGAACTGACCGGCTTTATGGACGGTTACCGCTTTCCGGTTATCGCCAGGCTGCGCGAAACGCAAAATTACATCCGCGCCGCCGAGGGCGGAATGGGTATCTCAGAATTACCTTCCTGGCAGGCTTGGCAAGACTGGGAAGAATGGGAGCCGCTCATGCATTGGCTCAAAAGCAGCGATAGCACGCCCTAGCGCCACGCTCTGGCACTGCTAAACAGCACACCACACCACGTTTCATCACGCCATTCTCTTTCATTTCCATAACGACGAAAAACCGCTTTACGCATCGCTTCACACCTGTAAAGCGTACTTTTACGGTACACTTTATTCTTAGGCAGGCAACCGTTCCCATGGCTTGAAGCCCAGGCGGTAGCATCCCCATATTGATGGTTTACTGAAATTGAAATCTTGGGTGGCAAGATGGCATTGAATGACGCAGTGCGCGAGCGCATTAACAATATTCTCGAATCCGACCGCGTGGTCCTGTTTATGAAGGGCTCACCACAACAACCCATGTGCGGTTTTTCAGCACGGACTTCGGGCATTTTAGACAGCATTCTGCCCACCTACACCACCGTGAATGTGCTGTCCGACGAAGAAATCCGCCAAGGCATTAAAGAATTTGCTGATTGGCCCACCATTCCCCAGCTGTATATCGATAAAGAACTCATGGGTGGCTGCGATATCGTCACTTCCATGTACGAAAACGGTGAGTTGCATAAAATGCTGGGCTTACCCGAACCCGATCGCACACCGCCGGAGATTCATATCTCTGACATGGCCGCCGAGCAAATCCGTGCCGCCATGGCACAACACCCCAACACCGTGGTGTATTTGAGCATCGACTCCCAATGGGAACCCAACTTCAGCTTGCGCCCGGCCCAAGGTGGCGAAATTAAAGCCATTGCTAATGGTATTGAAGTGTTGATGGACATCAACACCGCTCCGCGCGCCAAAGGCGCTGTGATCGACTGGCAAGATGGCCCTGCTGGCAGCGGTTTAAGTATTGATCTACCGGCAGCACCCGCTGCGGTTCAAGCACTCAGCGTGCAAGACCTGAAACGTCGTCTCGATAACGGTGAACAGCTGATTTTGGTCGACGTACGCCAGGCCGACGAACGCGCTAAAGCCGCCTTCCCCAATGCAGAAGTTTTAGATCAACAAACCCTGCAGCGCCTGCAAGATATGCCCGAAGACACACCCATGGTCTTTATTTGCCATCACGGTCGTAGCAGCATGGGTGCCGCTCAGCATTTCCGTAAGCGCGGCTTTACCGATATCTACAATTTAGAAGGCGGTATCGATGCTTGGTCGTTAGAGATAGACGACAGCGTCCCGCGTTACTAAACCTAATTGGCAGCCAATGTTGGGCATCCAAACCGAGCAATAAAAAACGGGGCTTCTAGCCCCGTTTTTTATTATCTTCCAAAGCCAAGTTATAGCTCGTCTTCGTCTTTATCCCATTGGTAATCGAAGGTGATTTCGTCGCCTTTTTTGATTTTTTTCAGCGCGTACATCTCATCACCCCAAAACTCAGCATTGGGTTTATCGGCATGATTAGCAAAACGCATTTCGTTTTTACCATTAATGCCGAACCATTTTTCGTCGTCTTCATCCCAAACCCACAGCACATGCATGCCGTTTTTCTTGCTCGAAGGCCCTTCATAGGTGCCAACATACTGGCCTTTTTTAATGTCTTTCTTCGCGAAAAGGCCGTAGCCATGAATCGCTGACTCGTCCACATAAACCTTAGGGTTGTCTTGATATGCGGGATCATCCTTAGGGCTTATTTTTGTTGATTTGCTACGTCCCATGGTTATGATCTCCTACAATAGCGTTGCGAGCTTAAATTGAAGCCGTTGATGTTGAAGCCGCATTCTACGGCGCTTAAGTTTTTGATGCCAATGCTTTGCCCCAGTTTTACCAACTAAAAAGCCAGCACTTGGTACTTTGCGAACGCCCGCGATTGCCTTTGCCTACTTCTTAATAAGAGACCCACCATGAGCCACACCGACGCTCCAGCAGCAAGCAGCCAAGACACAACGCACGGTCACATCGAGTGGCGCTGGCAACGTTTTGATGAATTGGATATCCACAGCCTGTATACGCTTTGCGCGGCTCGTGTGGCTATTTTTGTGGTGGAGCAAGAGTGCGCCTACCAAGAGCTCGATCACCAAGATCAGCAGGCTTACCATTTATCGGCTTGGAACGAACAGCAGCAACTACTGGCGTACTCGCGTATTTTGGGCCCTGGTCCACGCTATGCCACACCCTCCATTGGCCGGGTGATTACCACTCAAAAAGCGCGTGGTATGGGTTTAGGCAGGCAATTAATGCAGCGTAGCGTCGCGCATTGTGACGCTTTATTTCCTGGCAGCGACATTCGCTTAAGCGCTCAACATCATCTAGAGCATTTTTATCAGTCGTTTGGCTTTAACAGCTGTAGCGAAATGTATTTAGAAGACGGTATTCCCCATATCGATATGCAACGTCCCGCACCTTAAATTGAGCAAAACAATGAGCAAAATAAAAGGCGACTTAAAGTCGCCTTTTATTGTTTTTGAAGCTGTGGTCTAGCAAGACTGATTCAGGCTGTGCCACCAAATTGCGCTTCACGCAGATCGCGCTCGCAATTTAACTCACCACAGTGAGAACGCTTGACGACCGCCACCGCTATTGCCGCCACGGCCACGACGACGACGACGCATACGAGAAATCAATTGTTGACGTTGGCTCGCCAACCATTCTTCGCGACCGACTTCTGAAATATCCAGGTTACGGCGCTTCGCTTCGGTGGCGCGGAAGGCCGAGAAGTCGTGGAAGGCATCCAGCTCAGGTTTCAGCTCGCGGGCGATAAGCTCAATCAAAATGGCATCGTCCAAGAAACCTAAACCGGGAATATGGTCGGGAATGAGGTCTTCGGGGTTAGCAAAATAAGCCAAAGCATTAACGACATTAGCACGCTCGGGCTCAGGCAAAGCCCAGGTTTTATCCAGCATCATGTCAACCATACGCGCTAGGATGGTCATACGCTCTTGAATAAATGCCGGGGCCTTGGTTTCGCTAACGTCTTTCAACATGCCTTGGCACATGCTGATAATTTCGTCCTCGCCTTTATCTTGTGCCGCCGCCTGAGCCTGCTGCATGATTTTGTGCAAATGCTGCAGATCATCGTCATCCAGTTCAAAAACAACGCGTAAGCTCATACCTATACTCCAAAAATATTGTCATTGTTGCGCGCGATGCGGCCTTTATTAAGGCGTCATGCGGCCCATTTTTTTGCATTATAAATTATCACAGCGCGATCACCGTGACACGGGCCGAAAATCATAGTGTGCCCGAATTACAAGCCAGGTTGAGCCCAGATTGAACATTTTGCAGCTGCAGCCAGTTTGGCATTACATCGGCACGCCACCGTAGCGCAAGCCCGCCAGCAAAAAGAGCGCAACCATCGAACCAAAGCCGATGAACCATACCACAGAGCGCAGCGAGGCTAAATCGAGTAAATAGGTCACCCCGTAAAGTGTACGTGCAACTACAAAAGTCACCGCTAAGCCATTCAGCCACACGGCTTCAACTTGCATGAGATGCGCACAAAACACCGCAGCGGCAAAAGCCGGGAAGGCTTCGAAGCTATTGTACTGCGCCCAATTGGCGCGTTGCCGCATCCCCTGTTGAGCGTCCGCAAATTGCCGTGGCGCATTGTTATCGTAACCACGGGCACCAACTTTGGCGCAGGCCGTCCACACATAAGGCAGTAGCGCCGCTATAAAGACGCACCAAAAAGCGATCATCATCGTTCCTTCCTCCGAGTCGTAAATTCATATTTTTTTAATTATCACCGCAGCATAACGTGAAACCCTTGAATCACTGCCCCTTTAACTCCGCTCGGGTGTTTATTGGTCTGGGAATCCCACGCTTTTTTATTCGGGCCAGAAACCAAAATAAGCACGCCAAGTATTTCGGCTGAAATCCATAAGCTATTGGCACGACTGTCAATTTCTATCGCGCTGTCACGTAAAAAAATCGAGATTTCGCTAGGCTCGCAAACACACGATTAACGGAGCGCGAAAAACGAGGTGACGTTAGCCCTCCAACCTTTGGCGGTTGCATTTATGATTCACTCGCGTCCACAATCAACCGCTTTTTGCACATAAGAGAACAGTATGTTGCCCCTTGCTTTAGCCATTGCCAGCGCGATACCCACCGCGACGCAAGTCACCCAGGCGACCGATCCGGTTGCCGACGACGCCAAGTCGTTGCAGCGCTTGGTGGTGACTGCTGGCCGTAGGGAACAGGCTGTCCTCGACACCAGTACCGCGATTTCAGTGGTGGATCAAGAAGAAATTCGGCATAACGGTAATGCGCTAGTTTCCGACTACTTGCGCGGTCAGGCCGGAGTATTCGTACAACAAACCACCCCCGGGCAAGGCCTGCCATTAGTGCGTGGCCTGCGTGGTTCTGAGGTCTTACATTTAGTCGATGGCTTTCGTTTAAATAATGCGATCTTCCGGAATTCGCCCAATCAGTATTTAGGCTTGGTCGATGCCAGCAATACTCAGAGTATTGAGGTGGTGCGAGGCCCGGCATCGAGCCTTTATGGCAGCGATGCACTGGGCGGCGTAGTGCAAGTACTGACCAAGCTGCCCGAAGTGCGCGGCGACCAAGACTGGATTGAAGGCCGAGTATTAGGCCGGTATGCCAGCGCCGATAACACCTGGCTGGGCCGCGGTGAAGTTTACGGCGGCAGCGGCGACGTGGCGTTTCGTGTGGGTGTTACCGGCTCCGATGTGGGTAATCGACGTACCGGTAATGGCGAGACCGTTCGCCCCTCGGGATACAACAGCCATGCTGGCGATGCCAGTGTGCTGTGGGCACCCGGCCCCCACGAGTTTTTATTTAATGTGCAGTATCTTGAGCAACCCAATACGCCCCGGATTGATGAACTAGCGCCCGGTTTCGGTCAGGAAGAAGCCAGCTCTGAAGTCTTTAGCTTTGAGCCTAATCAGCGGGTCTTCGGGCATTTTCGTTATCGCTACAACGGCGATTTAGTAATTGCCGATAACGTGGAGTTACACGCCGGTTATCAATCGATTACCGATGACCGCCGCAGCCGGGATACCGGCAGCGTGAACGAAAATCGCGAACGTAACGAAAGCGAACTATGGGGTATCACAGGCCAATTCACTAAAGCCTGGAATGGCCATATCATCACCTATGGTTTCGAGTCTTACCACGACGAGGTCACTAGCAGCCGTTTTCGTACCAATATCGAAAATGGTGAAGTCAGCCAACGCACACCGCGCTTTCCCTCGGGCTCGGAGATCGATAACTTCGCCATTTATCTGCACGATCAATGGCAGGTGCTGAATTGGTTACGTGTCGATGTGGGTTTGCGCTACAGCAATTACGATATTTCGGTAGCCGCCACCGACACCACGCCTAGTAATCAACTCGATCCCGACGACCTCACCGGCGATGGCGCATTGGTCTTTTCTTTAGATGAGTCCACCAATTTAATCGCAGGCGTGGGGCGTGGCTTTAGAGCGCCAAATATTTTCGATCTGGGCACCTTGGGCGAGCGCCCTGGCAATCGCTTTAATGTGCCGTCCTCCAATCTGGAACCCGAAACCATTTACACCTATCAACTGGGTTTGCGCCATTCTGGACGTAATTTCCAGGGTGAGATTTTCGGTTTTTACTCCGATTTCGACGACAAAATCACCACCGTAAACACCGGTGCTTCCAATCTGACCGGCCGCGATGTGACGCAGTCGGCCAATTTAAGCAGCTCAGAGTTATACGGCATTGAAGCCGCGTGGAATTGGCAATTCAGCCCCGGCTGGTCGTGGAATTCGGTCGTCAACTGGACCCGCGCCACCGATACCGACGAAAACGGCAACGACGAGCCCGGCGATCGTATTCCACCAGTGAATGGTCGCTCTGGCATTGTGTGGCATGCCAGCAGCGAGTGGCGCTTAGAGCCTTATGTACTGTTTGCTGGTCGCCAAGATCGCATCAGCTCACGCGATTTTCGTGATCCGCGTATTGATCCCACCGGCACCGATGGCTGGGTAACGTTCAATCTGCGTGCCGCATGGTCGCCCACACCCGATATTGATGTTCGAGTGCGGGTGGAGAATATTTTTGATAACGCTTACCGCGAGCACGCCTCGGGTATCGACGCACCCGGCGTTAACGTGATCGCTGAATTGGATATGCGCTTCCGGTAGCACTGGCGCGATACACCATGGCCACACCGGGCACGGGGTACAGCACACCGCGTGCCCGAAACGGCCATTCACGGGCATCGAGCTGGGGCACCACACCACGTATGGCCCAATTCATACTGGCCTTGGCATCCATCGCTTCAATGGCACTGCGTAACTCTGCCGGTAAACGCACATTCAGCACCACTTCCTCGGCACTTTGCGGCACGATATCCACATCGGCACCGCCATCAAAATCAAACGTCACTTCATTCTCGAGACCGCCCCCATCAAAAGCCAAGGCAAATTGCATGTGCTCGGCCTGAAAGGGGATGTCGTTTGGGTTTTCTAAGCGTATTTGCAGCGCACTGCCGTCGGCTTGTAGTTCGATTTGGCTCAGTCGCACCACAGGTGGTAAATCGCGGATGAGTTTACGCCCACCACAAGCACTGAGCAGGCTGAGGAGTACCACCAACAACAGCGCTTGTGGCCATCGTGTAGAGCGCAGGAAAGCGGGAAGTAGCGAGAGAGTCTTCTGCATGGAGCGGCCCTTTAGCTATGAATTCTCGATTGTTAAGCCCCTAGTATGGCTTGTTTTTCTCAAGCGACAAAACCCGAGGCCGCAAACAAACGCCGGGTGTAATCATGCTCAGGCGCGGTGGCTAATTGATGACAACGGCCTTGTTCAATCACTTCACCCGCACGAATCACAAGCAAGCGCTCGCAAAGGTAGCTCACCGCCGCCAAATCGTGGGAAATAAACAGCAACGCCAAATCCAGGCGTTCGCAGAGTTCATGAAGTAAATTCAGTATTTGCGCTTGAACCGATACATCCAAGGCCGACAAGGGTTCGTCGGCAATGAGTAAGCGTGGCTGTGCCGCTAAGGCGCGGGCAATCAGCACTCGTTGGCGCTGGCCGCCCGATAATTGATGCGGGTAACGGTGTAGCAGCGCTTCTTCTAAACCCACCTGCCCTAACAAGCGAGCCGCACTCAGCGCTAGCGGTTCGCCCGCAAAGCAAGCAAACGCCTTTAACGGCTCAGCCATGGTTTGCAGGATGGTACGTCGTGGGCTCAACGCTGCTGCGGGGTCTTGAAAAATCAACTGCACCTGACGATAAAACTGGCGCCGATACCCCACCTCACGATGAATAGGAGCCCGAGCGCTGGATGCCAGAACTTGCTGCTGTTCGTCGTAAAGATGAACGCTGCCTTGGCTAGGCAAAACCAAACCGGCACAAATACGCGCCAAGGTGCTTTTACCACAGCCCGACTCACCCACCACACCCAGAGCTTGGCCCGGTGCCAGTTCTAAATCGACGTTACTCAGCGCCGCTAGCCGCTGCCCCGGATAACGATGCCCCACCGCTTTGAGACTTAATAAACTCATGGCAACGTACTCATGATGATTCACCGTTGCCGTTGGTGGCGGGGAAATGGCAGGCAAAGCGATGATTCAGAGTGTTGTCGTTTTCATCGTGCCGGGATTTCTCCCACAGGGGCGCTTGCTGTTGGCATAACGGCCGAGCATGATCACATCGCGGCGCAAACACACAGCCATTTAAGGCCCGATGTTCAGCATTGAACTGACCTTTAATAACGGGAATCTTGCGCTTTGCTTGCGGCACGGCTGGTACCGTATCTTCCTGGCTAGCGGCAGAAATCCATTGCGCCCCCTGAGGTCGCGCGGCCAATAAAGCTTGGGTATAGCGATGACGCGGCCGCCGTAGTACCGAGCTGGCTGGCCCTTGTTCTAACAACCGCCCTGCATACATCATCAATACGTGGTCGCACACCCGCTCGACCACATTGAAGTCGTGGCTAATCAATAGCACCGCACAGTGGAAGGTTTCGCAGGCTCGCTTTAACTCATCGAGCACCGAATCGCGACTAGTCGGATCCAGCGCTGCGGTGGGTTCATCGGCAATTAAGACCCGTGGCCGCCCCAACAAAGCCATCGCTATCATCACACGTTGCCGCATACCACCCGATAACTCATGGGGATAACACCGCAAGAGTTTGTCCGGGTCTGCCAGGCGAACGCGAAGTAAGGCTTGACAGAGCACCTCATGCGCTGCCGATTTCGGTTGGCGTTGATAGCGCTGCAAGACTTCTGCCAACTGGCTGCCCACCCGACGCAGCGGATTCAAAGCCATCAAAGGGTCTTGAAAGATCATCGCTAACTGGCGCCCGCGCAGCTGCCGCCATTGCGCTTCTGTGCATTGGTGCAGCGCTTGCTGATCAAGCTCGATACGGCCTTCGCTGCGTGCATGGTGGGGTAATAAACCCATTAGCGCGCGTCCGGTTAAGGTTTTGCCACTACCCGATTCACCCACCAGGCCCACAATTTGCCCCGGCTTTAGAGAAAAGCTCATGGACTGCACCACGGCTTGCCAACGGGGGCTCGATCCGGGCATGGGCACCGGTAGGTGCACGCTTAAATCGCCAACTTGTAGGCCTGTATCGGCGGTTTGTACATTTACCGTTGCCACCACTCAGTACTCCAAACGCTGCCGTTGGCGTGGATCCAGTAAGGTTTGCAAACTATCTACCAGCACATTGAGCGATAAAATCATCAACGACAACAACAAACTGGCGGCGAGAAAATTCAGCCAGTAGCCCCGCACCACCTCTTGACTGCCTTCGGCCAACATGGTGCCCCAGCTAATCTGGTGTTCTTGCGTGCCTAAACCGATAAAGCTCAGCACCACTTCCGCTTTTATCGCCCCTACAAACACAATGGCACTTTGGATCAGCAATAAAGGCATGGTGTTGGGCACAATATGGCGGCGGGCGATTTGCCAGGAAGTGGCTCCGGCCATGCGCGCGGCGGCAATGTAGTCGGTGCGCTCTAAGCGAATGACATCGGCTCGCACTAAACGCGCCACACCGGGCCAAAAAGCCAACGATAAAGCGGCGGGCACTGCATAAAACTGCCCCCGAAAAGCAAAGGCCACGGCAATGGCCAGCAAATAAAAAGGAATCGCATCCACCACCGCAGCCAGCCACAACACGGCGCGATCGAGCCCACGTTGGGCTTGTAAACCTGCAATCACACCTAGCCCCGTACCCAGCATCAGCGTGGTCAACATGACTTGTACGCCTAAAACAAAAGAAGTACGGCTGCCCACCATGGCACGGGCAAAAATATCTTGCCCCAAAGCATTCGTGCCAAACCAATGCGCCCCGCTTATACCTTGCCAAGGCTTACCCTGAATCTGCGACCATGCTTCTTGTTGCCAACCCAAACTCACCGCCAGGCTTAAGCCGGTGTAAGCCAGAATGATGCACAGGGCAAGCACTGCCCAAGGCGCGGCTTTCCACCATGTGGTGCTACCTTGCGCTGTTGCTAAAGCCTCTGGGCTGAGCGCTGCCATTAGGCGGCCACCGGTGTGCTTAAGCGTGGATCAAACCAGCGATAAAGCGTATCGATCGATAAATTCAGCACCACGAAAATCAGCGCGGTCAAGGCCACGATGGCTAGCAGTAAATTTTGATCGCCATAGGTCACCGCCTCAAAAGCCGTTTTTCCTATGCCTGGGATCGCAAAGTAGTTTTCCAGCAATAAGCTGCCACCCACCACCAAGGAAGGCAAAGTGAACACCACCCGAGTCACGATGGGAATCAAGGTATTGGGTAACACATGGCGTGCCATGATCACTAACGCGCCAGCACCATAGGCACGGGCGGTAAGCACATAGTCTTTATCGAGTTCTTCCACCATTAAGGTGCGATAAAAGCGGGTGTTATAACCCACGGTCACGAGTAATAAAGCCGTGGTAGGTACGGTAACGTAATAAAGATAGCTGGCGATATCTTCAGGTGCCCATCCTTGCACCGGAAACCAAGCCAAGCCTTGATAGCTACTTAACCCCCACTGCGCCAAGATGATAGCGACCGGAAAACTTAAGCTCATGCCAGCCACCGCCATTAAGGTGATGAAATGATCAGCCCAACGACCGCGCTGCCATGCGGCCCATAGTGCACTCACAATGCCCAGCAAATGCCCGAGAATAAAACCCGGAATCAACAAGGCTAAAGAAATGGGAATTGTGCGCGCCAAGACGCTTGCCACACGCTCGCCGTTACGGTCGGAATAGCCCAGATCGCCACGTGCCAAATTCAACAGAAAGTACCCATAACGCACAATCCACGGGCGGTCGTAGCCCAGCTCGTGGCGCAGGCTGTCGATTTGTTCAGGCGTAGGGTTTTTACCCAGCTTGGTATAGACCAAATCGGTACTGAAATTAGCAATCAATAAAAAGCTTAGCGCCGTCACACCAATAAACAGGGTGACAGCGCGCTGTAGCCACTTTATAGCCGCCCAACTGCCATGGGTACTGGCTTTGAAAGCACCTGGCTTAGTGTTGCTGCTCACCAGCTGCACTCGCCTTGGTGGTGCCATCGCGATGATCGACATAGCGCAACGAATAACCAGCGGCGAAAGAGCGATCGGGCATATAAACGGTATCCTTATTCCACATCAACAACATGGTTCGCGTGAGCCCAGTAATCGAAACGCAGTCGTCCACCAGCATTTTGTTCATTTGCCGATACAAGGCTGTGCGTTCGGGGCTGGCCTGCATCACGGCGGCTTGTTCGTACAAACGATCGTACGCCGGGTTTTGGTAATTCGCCGTGTTTGCGCCTGGCGCGCGGTTGGGGCCGTAGTAGAGCTGCATGGTGTTTTGCGCGTCGGGATAATCCATATTCCACCCGCTGAAATACAACATCACCCGCGATTCTCGCGCTGCTTGGTTGAGATCACCAAAGCTGGGGAACACCAGAGCTTCCACTTTTTCGCGCGGATAACCGATGGTCTCGAAAAAGCTACGCATTTGCTCGTAATATTGACGATTCGTCACGCTGTTCATGAAACCGTATTCCAGCGTGGGGAGGTTGTCGGCATTCCAGCCGTATTCACTCAACAGCGCTTGCGCACCAGAAGGGTCGTACTGCAAAGACTCTAACGACATATTCGTGTCGTACTCGGGTGCCACCGGCGGAATTACTCCCGGAAATAGCTTAGCGATACCGTAATACAAAACATCGTTACGGGTTTGCCAGTCGAAAGCTTTCACCAAGGCACAACGCAGGGCTTTATTACGCTCGTTTTGCTCTGCATCGGGGTGATAACCCACCGCTGGGTCGGCCATATTGAAATCGGTTCGCACAAAGCCGGGTTCGACAAAGGGCAATACATGGAAGCGTTGATCGATCTCGGGTTTAATCTCGATGGGATTACGCTGGGCTAGCACATCTTCAAAATGAATCGCCGGAATCCGGGCGTAATCGATTTCATCGCCTTTCAGCATCGACGACCAACGGGCGGTGTCTTCAGCAAGGAAATGAAACTCTAAACGATCGATAAACGGCGGCGAACGACCTTCTATGGCTTCTAAGCCGTACTCGCTTTGGGTGGCCGGATCGTAACCCTCAGCACTGAGGCTCACGGGCTCTTGGCGAAAATACGGATTAGGCTCAAGCACCGCTTTTACGCTATTAAATCGCATCAATTCAAATGGCCCCGAGCCCACCGGGCGCACACCAAATTCGTGGCCGTACAGCTCCACCGCTTCACGCGGCACAATGCCAGCAAAGCCCAGCGCTAAGGTGTGCACAAACTGCGGATAAGGCTTATTCAAGCGCACCTGCAAGGTGGTATCGTCCAGTGCTTGCAAGCCCGCAGGTGGGGCATCGTAGTCGGCGCCAGCTTGGGTCCATTCGTCCATGCCGGCAATCAAACCTTGCCACAACCAAGAACCCTGGGACTGGCTGGCCGGGTCAAAATGGCGCAGTAAGGAATACACCACATCATGAGCAGTCACCACCCGCCCCTGGCCATCTTGGAAGGCTTTATCGTCGGTAAAGCGATTGCCCGGTTTGATGCGGATGGTATAGCTCAAACCATCTTCCGACACCTCAGGCAGTGCCTGGGCCAGATTGGGCTTGAGTTGATACGGTCGCGCCAAATACTGATACGCATACAGCGTATCGTAAATATTCAACACCAAATGATTGGAGTACAAAGTTGATGAGTGCACTGGATCCAGAGAGCTAGGGCTGCCATCCAAAGCATGACGATGGACCTGGAGTTCATCGTTACTATCGTTGCCACCACAGCCTGTCAGCAGTAATGCACATCCCAATACGCCAGCGAGTAATACCGGTTGACGCCATGCTCTAATCACACGATTCCCCTTTGCAATCCTTCATTGGTCACCTCATGGTAGCGTTTCTGAGCCATTTTTTATGAATATAGCGTACAAATCTCGAACCAAAACACAACTTAGATGCAAAACGCCCCATTTTTAAAAGGTTTTCGCTATCACCGTGTT
>JAKSCJ010000340.1 GCA_022360675.1 Lysobacterales bacterium | reverse complement strand
TTGATCTGTTTTAATTGGAGTTAGGATGGTCTTGATGTTGTAATTAATAGTCATTCGTACTGTGAGGCCAATTGCACTTAATTTCTTCTTAATAATTTGTTAACATGTGCCCATTCGTTAGAATATTATGAACGAGCAGTCTTGATACTGCACAGCACCATATACCTCGGTGTTGGTACTTGATATTACTACCAAACCACCTTTTGGCTTGACCTTTGCTAGGGTTCGTCAAAAGTTCGCCTGTATACACAACAGTGGTTTATCTGGCCTGATCTTATTCGTATCGGCCTGCCATTGGCGTGGGTTCAATAGTCGTTTCGGCGACGAATCTACAAGCGCGATACTTTACATGGCTTCAATAATATCTGAGCATGCTGCGGCCTCACAACTAGGCATGTTTCTCAACTGATATTTCTACTAAGCCATTCATCGCGAAAAAATAAACGTTTTTGTGTTGTCACATATAGCAAACAATGGTCATGCCGATCATTGCTTTGCCATGTGTATTCATCATTCATCATGTGAATAACACTGATAGTGATTCTGTGTGATGGGTACGCCTGTTTTGAACTGCGTTCGAGTAGGTGTCATCGTGGAATGATTACGGCGACAAATTATGATCTTTCTTTATTTAGAGAATAATTCTAACAAAGAAAGGTCATATGCTGACCATCGGTGTGATCAGGAATTTGCGGCTGTGATTCTGACGATCTTCGTCAATCGCTGTTGTACGCGTTAGTTGGCATCGTCGTTCGATGGTTGTGAAATACAAAACTTCCCGAGTCTCAATTACTGCTGGAAAAGCTAAAACTATGACGCTGTTGAAAAGAAACCGATTGAATGAAGCCATGATGTGCGCCCTGTTTGCCAGCATGGTAACAGTGCCTGTTTATGCGCAAGAACAAGCGAAAGAAGAGGAAGATAACCGTGAGTTGGAAACACTGACCGTAACTTCACGTAAAACTGAAGAAAACATTCAAGACGTTGCGGTGACAGTGCAGGCATTGGGTGGGGAGGAACTGGAAAAGCTCAATATTGGTAACTTTGATGATCTAGTTACCAACCTGCCCAGCATTAGCTCCGGTGGCCGTGGGCCTGGGCAATCTACCGTGTTTATTCGTGGCCTGGCTATTCAACCCATCACAGTGCTGCTCTCTGGTGCGCAGGGTACGAGCCCTAACGTAGCAATTTATCTTGACGAGCAGCCCGTTACCGCACCAGGTAGAAATCTGGATGTGTACGCTACTGACCTTGAACGTATCGAAGTACTACCAGGCCCGCAAGGGACTTTGTTCGGTGCCAGTTCGCAAGCCGGAACCATTCGTTATATTACAAATAAGCCGAATCTGGACGGTTTCGATGCGGGTATTAATACCAGTATTTCGTTTACCGAACATGGAGAGAATAATCAATCCATCGAAGGTTTTTTGAATTTTCCTATTACAGATAACTTAGCTGCCCGGCTCACCTTCTACAATGTTGATTACGGTGGCTATATCGATAATGTTTTGGGTGAATTTACACTGGACCCGGCCATTAACCCTGAATCCGCAGTGGATTTACCGGAAGGTACCACTTATGAAAGCGCCAGTAATGCTGCACTGACAGAAGAAAACTTTAATGACAGTTTCTATAAAGGTTTCCGCTTAGGTCTGTTCTATCAGATCAATGATGATTGGAGCTTGTTAGTACAAAACAGCTACCAGGATCTGGGTGCCGACGGGGTATTCGACTTCGATCCCAGTGTGGGTGACTTAGACGTACAGCGCTTTTTTGAAGATGAGCTGGACGATGAATTCAACCAAACTGCCTGGACACTGGAAGGTCGTTTGGGTGCGTTGGATGTTGTTTATACGGGTTCTTACCTGGATCGCAGTGTGGAACAGAGTGTGGACTACACCGGTTATAATAATGCGGGTGCTTTCATCGCTTATTATACCTGTACTTACTATAACCCCGACTATATCGTCAACTATGGTATCTCGCCGGATTTAATTACACCTAATCGTCAATGCTTAAACCCGGTTAAAGGTTTTGTAGGTGAGCAGGATCATACACGCCATACCCATGAATTTCGCATCGCAACACCCAGTGATAAGCGGCTGCGCGCCGTGGCGGGTGTGTTTTATGACGATCTGAAGATTGAAACGCTGGATGATTTCTTCTACTTGGCCACAACAGAGCTGGGCTTTGCACCCAATGCACCCATTGCGGCCGCCAATAATATTAATCCGAATGTAAGACCACCGGGCGTTGCCTTCTTTAACGATATCACCCGTAGCGAAGAACAAATCGCTTTCTTTGGTGAGGTCAGTTATGACCTGGTCCCTAACACCTTAACTGCTACGGTCGGTTTGCGGTATTACGATCTGGACTCCGACTTTACTGGCTCATCGAATTTTGCCAATGGTATTTTCCAAGGTTCTGTAGATAGTGATCGCGGGCGTGATTATGATGTATCCGGTGGCCATACCCCTGAGCCGCTGAATCAAGATGATGTGATTCCGAAATTTAACCTGGCCTATAAACCCTGGGACGGCACATTGTTTTATGCCACTTATTCCGAGGGTTTCCGTCCTGGTGGCTTTAATCGTGGTGGTGGTTTAGCCTCGGTAAATCCAGATTTCCCCACCGTGGAAACCACATACCAAACCGATGATGTGACCAACTACGAGTTGGGTTGGAAAACCTTATTATTCGATAACAGCCTTATTTTTAATGGTAGTGCTTACTATATTGATTGGAGTGACATTCAGGTATCGCGTTTTGATCCTGAAAATGTTTCGATCCTGACCTTTATTGAGAACGCCGCCGATGCTGAAATCTATGGTGTCGAGGCTGATTTGTCCTGGCGTGCCACCAGTAATCTAACCTTGTTTGGTGCCTTCTCGTACAACGATGCTGAGCTCACTTCGGTGGATGCACAAATTGTGGAAATTGCACCTGTTGGTAGCCAGTTACCACTAACGCCTAAGTTCCAAAGCAGCTTTAGAGCACGCTTTGACTGGAGCTTTGAAAGCGACTTACTGGATTATGGCTTTGTTCAGGCAGGCGTAAAGTATGCCAGTACATCGTTCAGTTCCCTGGTGGCTGAAGATCGCCGCCGACAAGAACGTTACACCTTGGCTGACTTTAAAGTTGGTGTGACTAAAGACAGCTGGGCGGTCGAATTTTTCATTGACAACCTCACCAATAAACGTGCTCAGTTATTCATCAATAACCAGGATGATATCGAACGTGTGACGACGGTGCGGCCTCGCACCATGGGCTTTAATGTGTCCTACCGCTTCTTACCTTATTAAGTGATGTATTAAATCCAGTTGAAAGATATTGATGGTAGTGGGTGGCCTGCGGTCACCCACTGTTGTATTGAGTGCTGTTAAAAAGAAGTGAAGGAGCTCGCTGTGAGTCAACAGCCGCAGACTGAACAGACCTTAGCGGAACAATTGGACCAGGCCCAGCAACTGATGCAAAAGCATCAGTTTCATCAGGCTCTAATGCGTCTGTTGCCTTTATGTGAGGCGTATCCTGAGAATCAACGTGCTGCATACATGTGCGCGGTTTGCCAGCGTTATTTACAACAGTATGGCCAAGCCATCGACACCCTACAGCATTTATTGAACCAATATCCTGAATATGGTCGTGCCTATCAGGAGCTGGGGCATATTTATAAAGCAACTCAACATAACGCGGCAGCCATAGCGGCCTATCAGGCCGCAGTGGGTAGAAATCCAGCCCTAATCGCCAGCTGGGCTGCATTAACAGAACTTGCCCGGCAACAGCAAGATATGGCGACCGTTCAGCATGCCCAACAGCAATACCAGCGCTTAAGCCAGCTTCCGAAAGCACTGCTGAGTGTTAGCAGTATGATTTATGAAGGACATTTATATAAAGCGGAACGCTTATGTCGTCACTTTTTGCAAAACAATAAACATCATATCGAAGGGATGCGCTTACTGGCTCAGATCGGAGCTAAGCTATATGTGCTGGATGATGCTGAGTTTCTATTGGAAAGTTGCATTACCTTCGATCCCAACAACCAGCACGCGCGCATGGATTATGTCGGCGTGTTGCAGAAGCGACAGAAATTTGCCAAAGCTTTGGAGCAGGCGACAATTTTAAGACAAGCAGAACCGGGCAATTTGAGTTTTGAATCTGCTTATGCCAGCGTGTGTGTGTCCACTGGTGCTTTTGCCGAGGCCTTATCGGTCTATGACCGCATTCTTGCTCAGCAACCCCAGCAAGCTCATATTCACCTAGTGCGTGGACATGCGCTCAAAACGATCGGACAACAAGACGATGCCATTGATGCCTATCGGAATGCCTATCGCAATAAAGTAGATTTTGGTGATGCTTACTGGAGTTTGGCCAATTTAAAAACATATCGTTTTTCCGACCAAGAGCTTCAAGCTATGGAAGCGCAAGTGAAGCATGAGCGTACCGGTTTGGTTGATCGCTATCATTTAAATTTTGCGCTAGGTAAGGCTTATGAAGATAGCGGTGACTATGCGGTGTCTTTTGGCCACTACGAAACCGGGAATCGTTTAAAGCAAAGCGAATTACGTTACAGTGCTGATCGTTTCGAAGCCGATGTAGATCGGCAAATATCAACCTTGACGGAATCCTTTTTCGCGGCTCGCAAGGGTTTCGGTCATCAGGCACCGGATCCGATCTTCATTGTTGGCTTACCGCGTGCTGGCTCCACTTTACTGGAGCAAATTCTGGCGTCCCATTCACAAGTAGAAGGTACCTCAGAGCTACCCAATATATTGGCCCTGATACATCGGCTTAATGGTCGTCGGCCGCAGACTGAGCAGCCAAGATATCCGGACATTCTGACCCGGCTGGATGCAGAGCGCCTGGCAGAGTTTGGCCGTCGCTATATTGAAGATACCCAGATACACCGTAGTGGTAGCACTTATTTCATCGACAAAATGCCAAATAATTTCCGGCATATCGGTTTGATTCATTTGATCTTACCTAACGCAAAAATCATTGATGCGCGACGCCATCCCATGGCCTGTTGCTTCAGCGCTTATAAACAGCTTTTTGCGGAAGGTCAGGAGTTTACCTATGGCCAAGAGGAAGTCGGTCGTTACTACAAAGATTACTGCCGCCTGATGGACCATTGGGATCAGGTATTACCGGGCCGGGTGTTGCGGGTGAGGTATGAAGCAGTGGTTCAAGATACCGCGACTGAAGTCAGGCGAATTCTCGAATATCTTGGGCTGGATTACGAAGAGAATTGCTTGAACTTTTATAACAACAAACGTTCGGTGCGTACCGCCAGCTCAGAGCAAGTGAGAAAACCGGTTTATCAATCAGGGCTGGACTATTGGCGTCATTACGAACCGTATTTGAATACGATGAAACAAGCGTTAGGAGATGCATTGCACCATGGTTAAAAACTGGACTTATGTCAACAGCAAGGGGAATAAGGTTTTAGACTTAAACCCTTGGGTGTTCCTGTCCTCTCTAGTGATCATTGTACTGTTTGTGGGCGTCAGCTTACTGAATACCGATGGTGTTACCAATGCCGCCAATTCTGTACAGCAATGGATTACGAATACCACCGGGTGGTTCTTTGTATTGACCGTGAACATCATTCTGATTTACGTGATCTACCTGCTATTTTCACGTTACGGTACGATTCGCTTGGGTGGGAGGCATGCTAAACCCGAGTTCGGCGCTTTTGCCTGGCTCTCAATGTTGTTTTCTGCCGGCATGGGAATTGGTCTCATGTTCTACAGTATCGGGGAGCCCATATTTCACCTGATCACACCGCCCCGTGGTGCCGAACCCGGTTCATTGGCCGCTTATCAAGATGCGATTAAAACCACCTACCTGCACTGGGGGCTGCATGCCTGGGCGATCTATGCACTGGCTGGCCTAGCTTTGGCTTATTTTTCATTTAATCGACAGCAGCCATTAAGTATTCGCAGCTTGTTTTATCCGATTTTGGGTGATCGGGTTCACGGTGCCTGGGGGCATCTGATCGATACTCTGGCCACCGTGGCCACGTTATTCGGTGTGGCTACATCACTGGGCTTTGGTGTGACACAGATTAACTCCGGATTAAATCACTTATTTGGTATTCCTATCCAGGCCGCTGTACAACTGGGGCTGACGATTTTAATTACCTTGTTTGCCACATTTTCAGTGGTTTTGGGCCTGGAAAAGGGGATTAAACGCTTATCAGAAATCAATGTTGGTTTGGCGCTGGCTTTATTGATATTCGTTTTATTGGTGGGTCCGACCATCTTTATTTTAAATGCTTATGTAGAAAATATCGGCTTATATCTAGATGACTTTTTCGCCTTGGGTTTTTGGAATGAAACCTACACCGATGGCGACTGGCAAAATAGCTGGACGGTGTTCTATTGGGCCTGGTGGATCACCTGGGCACCCTTCGTCGGTATCTTTATCGCACGTATTTCACGTGGTCGCACGATCAGGGCGTTTATCGGTGGTGTGTTGATTGTGGCCAGCCTGATGACATTTTTCTGGTTCTCGGTGTTCGGTGGTAGCGCATTTTATATGGAAATGATGAATATCGGTACGGTCAGTGCGGCGGTACAGGAAAACCTATCGAGTGCGATGTTCGTCTTCTTGGAGCAAGTACCGGCTGTTTCTGGGTTGAGTTTTCCTTATGCAATTCAAGTGATAGTGAGTTTGTTCGCCACCTTGGTGATTGTTTTCTTCTTTGTGACTTCTTCGGATTCGGGCTCTTTGGTCATCGATATTATTACTGCGGGTGGACGTACTGACCCACCGGTGGTTCAGCGCGTGTTCTGGGCAGGTATGGAAGGTATTGTGGCGTCTATATTGTTACTTGGGGGCGGTTTATCGGCGCTACAGACAGCGACCATCAGCTCGGGTTTGCCCTTTGCTGTGATCATGTTAGTAATGATTTTTAGCTTGCAACGAGCTTTAGATGAAGACTATGACAAAAGCCCAACGCTAATTCCCAGCGAGCGGCCGGACCTGCTGCCGAAGATTGAATAAAAACATCATAAATATGGCCTCACGCTTCTGATTGAAGGTGAGGCCATACCCAGTAAACCTAGATCTCTACATCACACCAAATGGGTGCATGATCCGAAGGTTTTTCCATACCACGAATATCATAGCTAATGCCTGCTGCGGTGCATTGCTCCAACAGTTTGGGGCTCACTAAGATATGGTCGATACGTAAGCCGCGTTTGGGCTCGGCATCGAAGCCTTTGGAGCGGTAATCAAACCAGCTAAACAGCTCGTTGGATTCGGGATAATGCTTGCGATAGCTATCGTGTAAATCGCGCGATAACAAGGCCTGATACCATTCGCGTTCTTCGGGTAAGAACGAACATTTGCCCGTCTTTAACCAACGCTTGCGGTTATTGTCGCCAATGCCAATATCGATATCTTGGGGTGAGATATTCATATCACCCATCACGATTACGTTCTCGGCATCTTTGAGTTGTTCGTCTAAGTAACTATTGAGATCCACATAGAACTGACGCTTGGCCGGGTACTTAGTCGGATGCTCTTGGCTTTCACCTTGGGGGAAATAGCCGTTTAACACGTCAACCGTGCGGCCATTGACCTCGTAGCGACCATGAATAAAACGGCGCTGGCTGTCGTCATCGTCGCCAGGGAAGCCTTTTTGTACAAATACTGGAGCCTGTTGAGATAACAGCGCCACACCATAGTGGCTTTTCTGGCCAAAGTATTCCACATGCCAGCCCATGGCTTCGATGTCGGCCAGGGGAAATTGATCATCGTGAACTTTAGTTTCTTGCAAACCCATGACCACGGGGTTTAGCTGTTCTTTAATGGCCTCCAGTTGATGGGGGCGGGCGCGAATTCCATTGATGTTAAAGCTAATAAAGCGGGCCATGGGTGTTCCTGTGGTTCCTTGGGCATGACAATGTAGCCGCAGGTGTGATGTCTTGAAACCCGCGACCGACGAATGCCGCTTCATTTTATCATTTCCGCAAGGCGCGATCAGAGCGTTGATTGGCCTGAATGTTCCCGGTTCTACCGTGCAACTCGACTTACCGGATAGCTCTTGCGGAGTAGCTATGGCGTTGCTGGTGTGTCTGGCGCTAGTTTTTCAAAACGTCGGCCGCCCCAGTTTAGAATGATCGCCTGATCTTGTTGGCTGAACGTGAAGGCGTAAGGCTCGCCGCCCCACGGTGCTAACGCCGCACGGTAGTGATCTTGCTGAATATTGACCAATGGTGCACTTAAAGCACCGAAACTCACCACCAGACCTTGACCACGATCATGTAGGTGAATCGATCCTAAGCGCGGATTGTTGTAGTTACCACTTAATTGGCTGGCAGAAAGTGTATTGTTCCAGTCTTGAGCTGCGGGTGACGCGGACGATTGATCGAGTCGCTGTTGCAAGCGATGCGCTCGATCACGGATGGTTTGAACCTGTTCCAGGACGCGTTGTTGAGCCTCGGGTTTGTTGAGCAAGACATCGTACAAACTGGTGGCCAAGCGATGGGTGACTTGGCTGCCAAAGCGGACTTCGTTGGTTAGTATCGCAATCCCAAAACCTTGCTCGGGCATGTGGCTCAGGTGGGTTTCGCCACCGAAATGATGTAACACCACATCGCCGTCGTAATCGGCACGATACATCCCCAGGCCATGAGCATAGCGATGGAAGTCTAAGAAGTCCCAGTCCAGTGCAACCAATGGTGCCTGGCTTAAGGTATAGGCTCGGCGTGGGATTTTTTGCTCGCCATCGAGTTGCCCTAGCGTGAGTTGGGCTTGTAACCAACGTGCTAAATCTTGAGCGCTTGAAACGGTACCACCGGCGGCGTGCATTTGGGCATCGGTTTTTAATGCGGTGGGTGTGTAATGGCCACTTTCGGCACCAATATAGGCTTGGCTGAGTTGTTTGCTGCCACTGATGGAGGCGTGGCTATTAAGCATGCCTAGTGGCTTAAAGATGCGTTGTGCAATCAAATGCTGCCAGGTTTGGCCGGTGGCTTGTTCCAAAGCTAGTGCACCCACAATGGGCCCAAAATTTGAGTAACGAAACTCGATGTCTCTAGGCCTTGCGAAACTGTTGATGTGGCTGACAAATTGTTCTGATAACAGATTACCAGGGAAGGCCGTGCGGTAGGCTAAGCCGGAGTCGTGGTAGGGAATCGTATGCGTGAAATGTGACTGCAAACTGATGCGCTGGGCATCTAGTGGCTGGGGCAGTTGCAATTCAGGTAAGTAATTCTTGATCGGTGCTTGCAGATCGATGACTTGTTCATGGTGCAGACGGGCCGCTAATAAACCTAGAAACGACTTACTGCTGGACTTTAAATAAAATTGTGTGTTGGCGTTGACCGGCTGCTGTCGTTCGATGTGGGCATAACCCGAGTAATGCTCATAAATCACCCGCTCGGCATCGGTAATCACGATGGCAACCCCAGGTAGTGTGATGCCTTGCTTGAGGTAACTCTGCACCACTTGATCCAGTTGTGTTTGAGGCACTTGGGGCTCCACGGTATCGCCGGTGTTTTGTGGCGCGTGGCTTGGGCTTGTTGTTTGAACTTGCTGACAGGCATAGACCGGGGGCAGGCTAAGTAGATGGGCGAGTAGCAATAAGCTGGCATTGAAGATGCGTTTCATCGGTTTCGTTCCTCATGACTATGATGCGATAGCCTAAATGCCCTGCTTAACTGTCGATAGAACCAATGTAACCTGCACCGCATGCCCGCTCAAAGGGAATGCTTTTAGTGTTGGTGTGGGGCGCTGAATGCGTGGCGAAAACGTGCTGCTGTGGTGCCGAATTGATGATGAAACAAACGGTTCAAATGACTGTGATCGCTAAATTGGTGATCGAGATGGGTGATGTTGCGCTTTGATGGGCTGAGTAATAAACCCACACTGTGTTGAACCTTGGCCAGCTGTCGGTAATGCGACAAAGTGCAGCCGTAATAACGCTTGAACATTCGCGATAAATGAACCCGATGCACGCCCAGTTCATCGGCAATTTGATGACAACTCCACGGGGTATCGATTACTGCTTCGCAAGCGTGTTGCAGCCACAGTGGTGGTGGCCCACTGTGGGTTCTCGGTGTGTTCACTAAATGAATGAGATCGAGTACTGCCCATTCGATGTCGTGGTCCAGAGTCTGGGTATTTAGCTGTGGTTCGTTATTGCTTGTCGTATTTAATAAGGCGTTAATCAAAAATTGCGCCAGGGGTCGGGCCTTAGCGGTGGCCGACAGTTGCGTATTCAGTGCACCGTATTCGTCGCGCAGCGCATGGGTTTCAGCGTTGATATTCACCGATAAAAAGGTGGCACCATGCTGACCGAAGCGGTTTTCGTGTTGATAAGCCCGGGGTTTGATATTGACGATGTTTGGATCGATACGGCGCGAGCCCAGTTGATCGTCTTCACAGGCTTGGCCCGCTAACACGATGGATAATTGAGCGTGCTCATGCCCATGCTTGGGCATGGAAAAGCCTGGCGGGTAGTAGACGAGATTGACGGAATCGACAATACCATCGGCTTGTGCTTCCAAAGCATGAAGCCGCAGGAGCTTGGTTCCGTCGGTATCGTTGAGACATAGGCGCTGCACGGAATTTAAACCATTGGCGGACTGACGAAAACGTTATTGTGAATCAGTTGAGTGCGTGCAACATGTGGCTAAAGTCATCGCGACCAAAAGCTGTGCGCTCAAGGCTTTGGTATTGGCGAGTGCAGAATCATCGATTGATAGTCGAATCAGATGGCCAAATCAGATTGGTAGGCGAGGGAAGATATTGGAGTTGATCCGTGCTCGGATCATGGCCTGCGGGTGCTTACCCGCAGGCTGAATGATGTCTTGGTGCTGCCAAGGTTGCGGGTGCTTAAGCGGCTAGGTCGGCCACTAAAGACTGTGCCACGTTGTCGACCACCGATTGACCGGCGACATTGAGGTTTTCGTGATCGCAGCCGATAAAGATACCTTTGCCTGACTTCGCCGCTGCGACCATATCGTCGCTGAGTTGGAAGCGCACGAAGTGAACACTGGAGGTTTTCACATCGTTTTCGCGTTCTAAGTCTTCATCGGCAATAGCGAAGACTTTATCGAAGCCTTCCACTTGCATCCATACCAAATCTTCAACACCCACTAAGCCTGCCAGTTTAACGCGACGTTCTTCCACGTCATCGTATTCCAGCATAAAGGTGGCTTTCCAGTTGTTCCCATCGGGAATGAGCGGATTGTAAGCATCCAGCTCATCTTTAATGCCTGCTGCATCAAAAACCTTTTCGATGCGCAGCATTTCTTGGATTTGATAACGAATGGTCATTTCGTCTTCGAACATCAGACGCGCATTGGCAGTGAGCGAAATTTGGCGATCTTTCTTGTGCTCAATCACTTTAGTACGAAACGCCGAGCGCTTTTCTGAGTACTCTTCCAAAGACCATAAATCTTGTCTGCTTAATGCCATGATTCAAATACTCCAATAACTCATAAACCAAGATACGGGCTTAGAGTCCGTAAGCCATACGCAACAACGTAATGGGATGGTCTGGCTTATCGACAGTTTTCGATAATTCAACGATGTGACTGGCTGCCATAGGGCAGTCGGAAACAAAATGATTCGGCTTGCGCTGATCGACTTTCTTCACCACCGGGCGTGCAATTTTGACTGCTGCCGCGTGGGATTCCACTTTCACCGCATAGGTACCATCGTGGCCCGAGCAGCGTTGCTCGGCGTGGACTTGGGTGTTAGGAATCATGTTTAAGATATCGCGCGCTTTAATGCCGATATTTTGTACCCGTAAATGGCAGGCGACGTGATAACTGATATCGCCCAACTCATTTTTAAATTCGGTTTTAAAGCCGCCTTCTTTATGGCGCAAGAATAAATATTCAAACGGATCATAAAAGGCTGCTTGAACTTTCTTAACATCGGGATCGTTGGGGAACAGCAGAGGAATTTCCTGCTTGTACATCAACACACAAGAAGGCACCGGAGCGATTAAATCGTAGCCTTCGTCCACCAGTTTGGCTAATACCGGAATATTGGCCTCTTTGGCTTGTTTTACCGATTCCAAATCGCCTAGCTCTAATTTCGGCATGCCGCAGCAGCTTTCTTTAGGCACCATACGAATGTTGATATCGTTGTGTTGATACACCTTATAGATGTCTTCACCCAGATGCGGGCTGTTGTAGTTGCCGTAGCAGGTGGCGTACAAAGCCACTTTGCCGGTGGTTTTACCTAAGGGTTTAGGTGTGATCTCGCGATCCATACCGGCCACACGCTTGCGCAAGGTTTTGGAATGATATTTAGGCACGGGGGCTTTTTTATCGACACCCAATTGCTTTTCCAAAATATTACGGAAGGTGCTGTTTTGATTTAAGGCATTAACGGTGACATCGACCAATGGAATAGAGGCCAGCTTGGGCACTTTATTGGTATCGGACAACATCTTGTTGCGGAATGAGGTACCTTGCTCTTTAAACTTAACCGCTTTGGCGCGTAGTAAGAGGTGCGGGAAGTCCACATTCCACTCGTGTGGAGGAACATAAGGACATTTCGATAGGTAGCACATGTCGCAGAGATAGCATTCATCCACGACTTTTTGATAATCGTTCTTATCAACACCATCCACTTCCATGGTGGACGATTCATCGACTAAATCAAATAAGGTGGGAAATGCATTACAAAGACTGACACAACGCCTGCATCCATGGCAGATATCAAAAACCCGCTCCAGTTCTTGATTCAGATCGTCCTTATTCCAGAACTTCTCAGACTGCCAATCTACTGGGTGCCGGGTCGGTGCCTCGAGACTGCCTTCTTTGGTGATTGCGCTGTCGCTCACTTTTCTATCCTCCACTGGCACTTGGCCCTCTGGCAGCGGGCTGCACAAGAGGGCCAAGTTAGTTTCCTGATTAGAGAACTAGGACTTAAGCGTCCAGGTTATCTAATGCTTTTTGGAAACGGTTCGCGTGGCTGCGCTCGGCTTTAGCCAGCGTTTCAAACCAGTCGGCGATCTCGTCATGGCCTTCGTCGCGAGCGGTTTTAGCCATGCCGGGGTACATATCGGTGTACTCGTGGGTTTCGCCTTCGATGGAAGCTTTCAGGTTGTCAGCGGTGGCACCGATGGGTAAACCGGTGGCGGGATCGCCAACTTCTTCCAAGTATTCCAGGTGGCCGTGAGCGTGGCCGGTTTCACCTTCAGCGGTGGAACGGAATACAGCGGCAACATCGTTGTAACCTTCAACATCAGCTTTTGATGCGAAGTACAGGTAACGACGGTTTGCTTGAGATTCACCAGCAAACGCGTCTTTCAAATTTTGTTCAGTTTTTGAACCTTTGAGAGACATGAGTGGATACTCCTTAAGACTTAAATCCTTGACCTAGACTCAATGCTATTTTGATGCTGCCGGTTGGGTTGCATCAAAAATTGCGCTTATCTTAAGCAGGGGTCTACAATGAGTCAAATTGATTATTCCTTAATTTATAATCGAATTAACCGATGATTAATTATCCGATGACTCAGGTGCCCACGCTAAAACAATTAAAATATTTGTGTGCTGTTGCCGAACAACAACATTTCGGCAGAGCCGCCGAGGCGTGCTTTGTTTCGCAGTCGACCTTAAGCGCCGCCATCTTAGAGTTAGAAGATATTCTCGGTGTTGCCCTGCTAGAACGGGATAACAAGCGGGTTCGGTTAACAGCGGTAGGCAAGGATATAACGGCTAGGGCGCGTCAAATATTAACCGCCACCAATGACTTAGTTGCCGCTGCCTGCGCTGCCCATGCACCCTTCTCAACCGAAATGAGATTGGGTGTCATTCCCACTATTGCTCCCTTCGTATTGCCTGTGGTGCTGAAGCATATCAGAAAAACATATCCAGATTTCAAACTATTTATTCGTGAAGATTTAAGCGCCCATTTAATTCAAGCATTACACGCAGGTGAGCTGGATGTTCTGTTATTAGCATTGCCCTATCCGGGTGAACGGCTTGTGACTGAACATTTGTTTTATGATGACTTAGTAGTCGCATATGAGAAGCGTTATCGTTTGCATGACGAAGATCGTTTATTGGTTAAAGATCTCAAAAATAAAGAACTATTACTTTTAGAAGATGGACATTGCCTGCGCGATCATGCAATGGACGCTTGTAAAATCAGTACCGCAGATGTCCGCATTCCATACCAAGCCACTAGCCTAAATACGATCATACAAATGGTTGCGAATCGAATTGGCATTACCATCCTGCCGCAAATGGCGGTAGATGCCAAAATGCTACGGGGCACTAATGTGATTACGCGTCCATTTGATGAAGACAATATTCGACGCTCCATCGGTTTAATGTGGCGTCATAAATCGCCACGCCAAGAAGAGTTTCAACAGCTTGGCCAATTGATTTGTCATGCTCTGGGTTATGACGATTAAACAACAAAGCGAGTGCTTTAGTTTTGTAATTTATTATCAAACGATGCACTAGTGTTACTTAGCCTATGGTTGAGTGTCATAGTTAAAGCTAGACAATAGTGCCACACACCTATATATGTTTATGGCCGCAATTGATGTTGCTTGACAGCAGATT